>JAGQUU010000087.1 GCA_020438345.1 Solirubrobacterales bacterium
CGAGCGCTGGCCTGCGGGAGAAGTTTTGCTCACCCCGGCGAGGCCGCGGGAAAGCACAGCTGTCGGGAGTTTCCTGCTGCCCGCCGAACGCAGACCTTCAGCGATTCCCGGGAGTTCGAGCTGGAGTAGCGGCTGAGTGCCTTCCGGCGTTTCGTCCCGGGGGCCGACCCCGGTGCCACCGAGCGTGAGGATCACGTCCGTTCCGTTCTGGACCGCTTCCCGGATCGCTCCTTCGACGCTGCTTCGTCCGTCGGGAATGACCGCAATACCGGTCACATTGAATCCAGCTCCTGCCAGAGCTTCCTCCGCGGCGGGTCCAGAGGCATCGTCTCGGTCACCCCTATGCGACCGGTCAGAGACCGTCAACAGGGTGACGGAGATCTCTGCCGGGATGGTCTCCATTCTCATGGACGGAGCATACGCAGCCCGGTCCGCCCGCTGGTACGGGAAACTCCTGAACCGCTCAACTCATACGAACGATCGTATGCTATAAGTGGCCATCTAGATCAGGCCACGACTGAAAGGGACTCAATGAAAGTGCGAAGGCTTGGCTGGGCCGGCATCGAAGTCGAATCGCGAGGATCGGTTGTTGTGATCGACCACGTCCTCGGCTGGAAATCAATCGAGCCCTACATCGGCCCTCCCCGGACGCCCCTGCTCGAGCCTTCGGCCGCTGGCCAGGCAGTCGGCGCTTTCGTGACCCACCTCCATACAGACCACACCGATGCCTCCGCGATTCACGGGGCACTCGCTGATGGGGCACCACTCCACCGCCCCCGGGTGATGGAAGGGGAGCCACTCGAAACCGGAGGAGTCATGGCGGCCGAGACCGAGCTGAAGGATGCCGGGATCAATCAGGTGTTGATTGAGGAATGGGGTGCGGTTGAAGCGGGTCCCTTCGCCGCGACCGCGGTCCCCGCGGTGGATGGGTTCGGCGACCCACAGGTTTCCTGGGTGATCGAGGCCGACGGCAAACGGATCATCCACGCGGGCGACACGCTCTTTCACGGCTCCTGGTGGCTGATCGCAATGCGCTTTGGCCCCTTTGACGCCGCCTTCCTTCCCGTAAACGGTGCCCTGGCTTCCTTCCCGCACCGCCAGCCCGCGAGCAGAATCGAGGCATCGCTCAGCCCCGAGCAGGCCGTGGCAGCCGCCCATGTCCTCGGTGCCCGCCGTCTGGTTCCGATCCACTATGACGGCATCCACCAGCCACCCGTTTACGAGCAGACGGACGCGATCCCCTCCCGTCTTGCGGCTTCCGTCGCCGAAGCCGAAGACCTGGAGCTGGCCTTCATGGCCGAGGGCGAGACTCTCGATCTATAGTCAGCCTGTGAGTCCCCGCCGTTCACGCGTCGAAGCAGCATCCACTCATGAGGCGATCGTGAGGGAGGCGGCCGAGGGGGCATCCGAGATCGGCCTTGAAGGAATCTCGATAGGTTCGCTCGCCAGCAGCCTGGGGATGAGCAAGGCCGGAGTGGCCGGCCATTTCAACAGCAAGCAGGACCTTCAGATCGAAGTGGTCGAGTACGGTGCGAGGGACTTCGGCGAGAAGGTCTGGGAGCCGAACGCGGACCTCAAGCCGGGCCGTGAACGTCTGCTCGGCTGTCTCGACACCTGGTACGCCTATTCGGCGGCGAGTCCATTCCGGGGTGGCTGCCTGATGACCGCCATTTCAACCGAATTCGACGGGCGGCCCGGTCCGGTTCGCGAAGCGATCGCCGGGACCTGGGGTCGCTGGACTTCCGTGCTCCTCGCCGACCTCGACCACGCGATAGAAGCAGGCGAGCTCGCTCCCCCACTCGCCCCAAAAGACACTGTGGCCGCGCTTGAATCTCTTGCCGCAGGCGTGAACCAGCAGACCCAGCTTCACGGGAAGGCCCATCCCGAAAAGACCGCGGCAGCGGCCGCCCGGGTACTGCTCGGGATCGTTCCCTGACCGGACCGCGCATGTCCGGGCCGTGGTTCAGGACGCTGGCCGGGCCGTCTGGCTGCCCGCCATCTTCCCGGCGATCTCAACCACCCAACGGCCGACTTCAGGCTCGGGCAGGATCGAATCGGGCCGGTAGAGAACCCGTTCCGGCGATGAGCATCGTTCCGCAGCCCGCCCCATGATCTTGTCCTGGAACATCGGGTCGTAGGCGACGAAGACTGGAATCACGATCACCCGGTCGACCACTTCAAGAAGCGACTCGATTGCCTCGATGGTCGGCTCGCGGCTGTAGCTGACCAGGTGTCCGCACCAGGCATGGGCGGTGTTGGCGATTCCCAGCTCGGGTCCGACCGAATTGCGGATCTGGGAGAAGAAGCGGTTCCAGTCATCGTTGAACTCGGCGCTGCCGTAGCCGACCAGAACCAGGCCATAGCGCTGGTCGCTGCCGTCCTCGGGGCGCCGGCCGGTGATCGCACGGACGCGGCGCGCCACATTCCCCTGAACCAGGCCAGAAAAATCGATCAGCGGGGCGAAGTCGAGGTCGGCCCGGGCCGGATATATCTCGATTTTCTCCGCTTCAAGTTCGGCGATCTTCCCGGGATCGTCAGACCGTCCGCAGATCGCGGGGATGTCATCAAAGCTGTGGTCGCTGATTGTCAAGAGGAGCGGGATCACGATCACCGACTCGTACCCGGCCTCATCGAAGGCCCGCAGCTGGGTGGCAATCGAAGGTTCCGTGTACTCCATGAATGCAGTTCTGACCGCCCCGACTCCCGGAATCGCCAGCAGTTCTTCGCTCACGTCGCTATGAACGTCGAGCAGGAGCCGGCGCCAGGCGGGTGACCGTGAACCGTGGTTCACAAGCAGGATGCCGGTTTTTGCCTCAGGGTCCGCCGGAATCCGCTCGGAGAATGCCTGGGCCGCCTCATCGATGACGACGGTTTCGACGGGAACGGTGTGTGCCGGACAACCAGCCGTGGGTGTTGCTTCCATTCAGACCTCTCTGTCGTGAACATCCCATCGGATTATTCACAGTGACAATGGTCAAATTAGCCTAGACTAATTCCGGCCCGATTCAATCCGTAATTTCCCCTGATCGTCTGCCAGAGCCAGCCGGGCGTCCCCGCGGTCTAAGCATTCGAGACTGAAAGCAGGAACAGTCCGAAGCAGGTGAACGCAACCATGACCGCAAGCATCCAGTATTGGGATCTGGCAGCTGCACGAAAGTCCTTCCAGATCGAAACTGCCCGGTCGTGGGCCAGGACCAGCCCGGCAACATGGCCGAAGACCAGTGCTGCCACCTGGACGTACCAGACCACCTCATTCGAGATCGCGTTGTAGTTCACCCCGTAACTGGCCGTACCAAAAAGGTCGGTATCACCCGTGCCGAGTGGATCGGACAGCAGGTAGGTGAACTGGGCCTGCTCCTGGAAGAAAAAGAGGCTGAAGTAATGCGCGAGCAGGTATGCGAAAGCGATCGGGATCAGCACGTGGGCGAAAGAGCGCCACAGGGTTTTCCGGTCGGGCGCGCCGGGCACCGTGCTCATCCCCCTGATTCCCGCCAGATAGACAAGGGCGACAATGCCAACACAGAGGAGCATGAAGATCGTCCCCGAGCTGCGGGCCGCAACAGTCGGGCTGAAACCGAGATCCGCGAAACGGTCGATTTGCCAGCCGATTCCGTCTTTGAACACTCCTTCCGAAGCGCCATCAAAGGTGGTCGTCCCAATGGAAGTGATGATCAGCGCGACAGAACCTGCGATGCCGGCCGTCCAGGTGACCGTTCCAGCGAGAAACCTCCTCAGGCCCAGTTCACGACCGCGGACCTCGAACTTGCCGATAGACCCGAACATGCCGAAATAGACCGAAAAAATCTCGCCATTCCTGAACCAGGCTTCCCGGCCGAAGATCCCGGTCATTACCAGGGTGTAGATCGAATAGAAGACGGCGGCCTGCGCTACCGCTTCCGGAGAAACCCCGACCGCCACGCCACTTCCCTCGCCGTAGACCAGTTCCAGCCAGACGAACAGAAACAGCCCAACCACCGCCGGCCAGCGTCCCAGCCGCTCCGGGTATGCGAGGTGTGGCGGAGCACCCCCCGAGACCTTGCGCCAGGCCCATCCGGCCGGAGCCGTGACCGCATTCCACGGGTTGAAAGCAGGGAAGACATTGCCGACCAGTACACCCAGCAACGGAAACCCGAGCCATGCGGTCACAAAAAGCAGGGTCAGGGTAGCGTTGCGATCAGGTGCCTCGGTGCCTTCAAAACCGGAATAGACCGCGACTCCGAGCAAAAACAGTCCGAATGCCCCGCAAATGATCCGGACCGGGGCGCTGGTGATCACCCTGCCAAGGCGGGGCGCGACCGGGTGCCACATGTCGCTTTCGTAACGGGCCCGGCGCCAGCCCGCTGAAAGCGCAAAAAACGAAACTACGAGAACAATTGAAGCTCCCCATGCGAAAAGCCACGCCGGTATGGGGAGATCCTGCCCCGCAGAGAGGGCATGTGCGAGAGGAAGACTCAGACCCTTGCCTTCTCGAGGCCGTCGAGGAGCAGCCAGTTGGCCTTGAAGGCCTCCTCTGCCGCTTCGACAAGCTCATCCTCGCTGAAGTCGTTCATGTACCGCTCGATCAGCTTCCGGCCTTCCGCGGCGTGATGGACATCCATTTCCTCGTGAACCGTGAAATAGAGATTGCCCGGGCCGTCGTTGATCTCATAGTGCTCGCAGAGACCTTCGGTCTTGGTCTTCGAGATTGCCGGCTGTCCGGACTCGATCGCGAACATGCGGGCAAGCTGGCGACCGAAACCGTCGGCTTTGGTCCAGGATTCGACACACTGGATGGTCTCCGGGTTCGGCTCGGCACCAACAGTGCCTCCGACTGCCCCGACGAATCCGTCCCACATCGTGACGTGATCATGCTCCTCGGCGGCGTGGGCTTCGAGGCCGGAACGCTCGGACTCAGGCGCCTGGGCGGCAATGTCGGCACTCAGCTTTGCGATCGCTTCGGTCGCGTAGCGGTACTGGCCGGAGTATTCGGCGAGTTCTTCGCGGGTCAGCTCTCCGGCGGACCAGCGCTGGTAAAAGGGGTGTTCCAGGACGTTGTTCTCGGCCCGGGCCTGCTCGATACGATCCCAAACTTTGGTGTTCACGAGTGTCTCTCCTCGTAGGGGGCTGACTGGAGCCAGATCATACCCATACGATCACCCCATCCACCCGCTTCGAGATGACATAGCGGCACCCGAACTGCCGGGCAAGGCGACTTGGGTCGGCAAGGATCCAGGCAAGATGCCGGTCCTGACCGCGAAGGGCCCGGTCCTGGTCCATTTTCTCGATTACAGCCAGCTCAACAGCGTCCGTACGTTGCCCTACCTCAAGGAGTGGCACGAGCGTTACGAACCGCTCGGGCTGAAGGTTCTCGGGGTCCAGGCACCGCGCTTCCCCTTCGGGGCCGACCTGGACGCCGCCGAGCAGGGACTTGCCCGATCGGGGATCGATTTCCCGGTGTTGATCGACGACCGCCAGTTGCTCTGGGCCGGCTATGGCTGCGAGGGCTGGCCTAGCCTCTTTCTCTGGGGAAGGGGCGGCATCCTGCGGTGGTTTCACTTCGGCGAGGGTGATTACGCCGGGACCGAGGAGGCGATCCAGGAGGCCTTGAAGGCCGCCTTCGAGAAGCTGCCGGAGATGCCACCGGTCATGGATCCGGTCCGGCCCACCGACGCCGCCGGGATCGAAGTCATCCCGCCGGGACAGGAACTGGTTCCCTTCGAAGGGCGACCCTGGACGATCGAAGACGGCCAGGCGTTCGATGTCGAGTACGAAGGTGGCGGCGCCTACGCCACCGCCGAGGGTTCAGGCCGCCTGCGGGTCGCTCTCGACGGCGAGCCCCACGCCGAGGTCGAAATCGACGGCCCGGGCCTGTACCCGCTGGCCGAGCACGACCGCCACGGAGCCCACCGGATCGGGATCGAACTTGAAGGCTCCCCCGCTATCTGGTCGGTCAGTTTCGCCCCGGCTATCGCCTGAGCTTCCTGGATTCCCGACTCAGCTCTGGGCCGGGACCATCGGGAGACCCTTGCGGATCTCCTTGGGCAGCATGAAGCGGACCGACTCGTCGACCGTGCGAAGTTCAGAGAC
>JAGQUU010000088.1 GCA_020438345.1 Solirubrobacterales bacterium
GCACGAATTCACTGTTGCGGTCTCCAATGACGCCGAGGGGGCCTGTGACGCCACCCTGGAGTACGTCCGGGCCTCGATTACCGCCGGCGACGGCACATCGAGTGAAGTTCTCACCCTCGCAGTCAACCTGGAAGTACCTGCCGGTACCACCCGCTATCTGCTTCCCGCCACCATTGCGAACCTGACCGACTTCGATGACAGCGTCTTCAGGTTCGACATTCGCCTGACCTGGCGCGCGCGGGTGCATTCGGGCGCTCAGGATGGGTTCAGCGAGGGGCAGGACGAGATTTCGGTCAACCTGACCCGTCCGAGAGCGAAGCTCGATGTCAGCGCTGACGCTGTGGTCGGATTCGCACCTTTGACAGTGAATTTCACCTACCGGCTGACCAACATCAGCTCCGCGTCTCCGGTCGATCCGTTCTCTGCCCCGTCCTTGCTGCCTGGCACGCCGGGAACCCGTGAAGTCGTTACAGACAGCGGTTGTGGGCCCGTCACATATGTATCGGGCGACCTGCCTGGCAGCGACCTGGTTTCGCTCGACCCGGCCGGAAGCGGCAGCACAGTGCCGGAGACCTGGGTCTTCACCTGCACAAGGATTTTCGGGCAACCCGGGGTGTTCTCGGGAGTCGCGAATGCCACTGGCCTCAGTAGCGTGGACGGGCTCCCCTGGCCGACGTTGAGTTCAACGACGGACATCACCGTTCTCAGCCCTGACCTGGTGGTCGACAAGACCCACGAAGGCAATTTCATCGCCGGCGACAACGGCACCTACACCTTGCGGGTCTCCAATAGCGGCAACCACCACACAACCGGCAATGTGACTTTGATGGACCAACTTCCGGCCGGCCTCACAGCCACCGCAATGGCCGGTGCCGGTTGGCAATGTGATCTCGAGCTGCTTTCCTGCGTTCGTTCTGACCCGCTGGATTCAGGCAGCTCCTACCCCGATGTGACTCTGAGCGTCAGAGTTTCGGAAAGCCCCCCTGGCGATGTGATCAACACAGCTACGGTCAGCGGAGGTGGAGAACCACGGGGGGTCACTGGAAACAACTTTGATCAGGATCCGACCCGGATCCGGACCCCCGGCAAGCCACAGGCCCTGCCCGACAACCGGTTCAAGATCCGTTCAGTCGAGACCAGGCCGGGTGGCAAGGTTCTGATCCGGGTCAGGACCAGAGCTTCCGGGCGCATCGTGGCTGATGATGCCCACAAGAAGCCGGACCTTCTTCAACGCTCCAGCCGGAAGACGGCCAAGTCCGGAGTCTTTTCACTCACCGTCAAGGCGAATCGCCGTCTGAATCGCCGTCTGATCCGCAACGGCAAACCGGCCGCCGTTCAACTCAAGATCACTTTTACCCCCCATGGCGGTTTGAGTTCCAGCCGCTCCCGCAAGGTGACATTCCGCCTCTGACCGGGTGATATTTCGCGACTAGCTCGCGAATATCCGGTCCAGAGCACCGATCGCGCTGGCCAGGACCTCGCGGTCTTCCCAACCGGCTATGCGCCTCGCGTCCGAGCCTCCGGTGAAGGTCAACAGAAATGGCCGGCCGGTCACAGGTACCCAGTTCACCCATGCGCCCCAGCGGCCGGGGAGAGCCGGATCAATCCACTGGAAGCCTTCGGTTTCCTGGTCCCAGAATGGTTCCTCGAAAGCCAGCCAGAGCTTGTCGAACAATCCGGCTCCGAGGCTTCGGATAGCGAACGTGATCCGGTCCGGCAGCCCGGGCGAGAAATCGATGCTCCCTGCCTTGAGAACCCCGATCGGCACGGTGACGATCGTCGCCTCTGCTTCAACATCCTCACCGGCAGCCGAAATGGTCACTCCGCCGGCTTCCTGTGACACCCGGTCAACATGAAACCCATGACGTATCTCCGACCCACGGGACAATCCTTCGATCAGCTTGGTGTAGGGACCCCCGACGAGTGCGTCACCGCCACCAAACCAGCCCCCTTCCCAGGTGGCGAGCGCGGCGAGTTGGCCGGGATCGGCACCGTACTCCTGTGCGATCTCGAATTGAAGGGTCCAATCCAGCCCGGGGCCTCTCCTTCGTGGCAGCAGGTCATCAACGGTCATTTGGCGGGCCCCGGGAATCCCCGGGTCGAATGCTCCGATTGATTCCTGGAACCGGCGTTCACCCTCAACTGCGAGACGTTGCTGACCGGGCACGGGAAAGTCCAGTTGATAGTGAAAGTCCCGAATCGGCACTTCGTTTTCCTCGGCGAGCCCGGTTAGCGGGTTGCCTTGCCGGCCATTTATCCACGAAGCGCCAAGTTCGACGTCCGACCCGGCTAGCTCGCCGGATCGCACCCGGCCCCCGACCCGGTCCGAAGA
This sequence comes from Solirubrobacterales bacterium, assembly GCA_020438345.1. Classification (GTDB taxonomy): domain Bacteria; phylum Actinomycetota; class Thermoleophilia; order Solirubrobacterales; family 70-9; genus 67-14. Next base: position 2,333 of record JAGQUU010000088.1, read on the forward strand.
TTCCAGCAGCAGCGGCTCGAGCCCCGCAGACGTCAGTTCCCCGGCGCAGGCGAGCCCACAGGCGCCGGCACCGATCACCGCGACCCGGGCTCCCCCCGGTAGCTCATCCACGGCCCGGCCGGCGGCTGTTCGTCCGGCTTCGATCGCCCCGTGAACCGTGGCCGGATCGATCCTGGATGTGGCTTCACCGGCGAATGCGACGCGCTCAAATGGCTCGGCCAGCATCGCTCGAACCCCGGAACCCAAGGGGTTAGCGGCGAGGTA
>JAGQUU010000089.1 GCA_020438345.1 Solirubrobacterales bacterium
ACGCCCCGTCGACCAGTGAAACCGCTGCCCGGTAAGCGCCCACGGCCGGCACTTCGACCGGCCCGGCTTCGCGCAGATCGCTGCCACCGAAGAACCGCGAGTCGACCAGCTGGCCCGTCCCGAGGTCATATAGCCGGTAGACGGCGCCAATGACCGGGGCAACCTGCCCCTCCGGATTCTCCCAGCGCAGCGTAAACCCGTTCTCCGGTTGCCAGGCGGTTCCCTCGTCCGACCGGAGATCGACCGGCGGGTTGGAAGGCTGATTGTCGACTCGCAGCGCCCGGTAGGCGGTACAGGTCTTCGAAGCGCCGGATTCGGTGTCCGCATAGTCCCGGACGCAGAGCCGAAGCAGATTCACGCCGTCCTGAAACGGGGCCAGCGAGGTGTTCATGCTCCTGGTTCCGGAGTAGGAAAGCGGGCAGGGTGAAAAGCGGGTCGCGTAGGCTCCCTGGTCACCCGGACAAGAAACCACCGGAAAATCGACCCGGAAACCGTTGACCTCAACCCAGGCTGCCGCTACTCCCGAACCCTGGTCATTCGCCTTGACCGTGATCGAAGTATTCCCCCGGTGATAGAGCGAGTCACCGGCCCAGTCCCAGAGTTCACCCGAAGCAGCCAAGGTCGGCGATGAGACATCCCGGGCGGTGAGCTCGATGTCATTTACCTCGATGAAGGCCTTGGCTCCTCCGGTCTTGTTTTCGCAACCGGCGGTCGTCATGCAGACGACACGCGCGACCACCAGATTCTGTGGGTTGAATGTCCCCCACCAATCTGCCGAGTGCTTCTCGCCGTCATGAGGTATCCCCCCGTCAAGGTCCGTAATTGTTGCCCCGTTTGAGCCAATAAGCTCGGCTGTCAATCCGTTCTGGTCGTTCAGCCTCGCACTGAAGGCGCTACCTATCAACTCAATACCAGACGGAGCATCCCACCGGAACTGACCACCTTCGCCATATGTGATCTTCGTGCCGCTTCGGTCCTGATAGATCCCCAGCTCGCCGGAACCGGCTAGGTTGCACCCGCTGACCGTGTCAAACCGACTGCTGCCGTTTACGGTCCCGTACACCCCCTGAAAATCCAGTTGCTTGGCACCCTCGCATTGCCTCATCGTGAAGGTGCCGGCCTCGGTCCCGGAGACGATTGCCAGCGAACAGGCGAATGTCACGAGCAGCGCCACGGCCAGGTTGCCGATCCGGTTCATGGCGAGAACTCACCTTGCCCGGTCCCAACCGGGACCGAGCTCGTGGCAGGTGGTGGCGAAGCTGCGACCGCGGGCGCCGGCGTCCCGGCCGCCTCGGGAGTGAACTCGGACTCGGTCGGCGTGGGTGCGGTGGTCGTAACCACGGGGTCCGGACTTGCCGGTTCAGGTGTGCTGGCCACCGGAGTCTCGGAATTCGCTGAATTGTTTCCGGAGTCGGGATCCGCCGCCTGGGAAGCAGGGGCCGGTTCGGGGTTCGAGGGCACGAACACCATCGGTTCCCGGGGCGGCTCCGGCTCGGCGGATGCCCTCCGCTCGATCCCGGCTTTCCCGTCCCGGTCAGGGAGCAGATCGGCTGCTGGCAACACCCCGGTCGCCGCGCAGACTGCTGCCGTCCCGGCGGTCCCGGCACAGATGGCCGCGAGTTTTGCGATCGCCGCCATGCCCGCACCCCGGGAACCCCCGGTGGCAACCATGGACTGGAAGCCGGATTCCGAGCCACGTCCGAAACCCGGCAACCGGGTCTGAAGGTCGACGAGGATCTCCTGGGCGCGCTCCCGCAGCCCCCGGCTGACCGGCAGAAGCGGTGCCAGCGCCGCAGCCGCCCGAGGCACCGCCCGATAGGCGCGGAGGGTCGACCGGCAATGGCCGCAGACCGCCAGGTGCCGCTCAAGCTCGGCTTTCTGGAACTCGTCCAGTTCGCCGTCACAACAGGCGGAGAGCAATGGTTCGAAGGTCGGGCATCGCTCTCCGGATTCGCTATCGCGAAAGACGCTGCGGAATCGAGCCCGGCCTTCAGCCAGGTGTCGATGCGCTAGCTATTTTTCAGCGGTAGGTTTCCTATTCCCGGATTTCGCTTTGGAAAGCCAAATAGCGGCATCATTTCGGAAATCTAGGTGGGTACTTCCTGGGAGGCGAGTCTAAGAGCTTC
>JAGQUU010000090.1 GCA_020438345.1 Solirubrobacterales bacterium
AGATCGACTTCCGCAACAACGAAGGAAACTTCAACTTTCTGCTTCGGCCTCTTGCGCCCCCATCCAATGACAACTTCACAACACCGACCAACCTTGGATCCGCCTTGCCGGTCAGCCAGGCGAGCACCACCATTGACTCCGGTTGGGAAGCGGGCGAGCCTGCTGCGCTCGGTGGTCCGACCAGTTCCCGCTCGGTCTGGTTTTCCTGGACCGCGCCGGCGACCGGACGGATCCGGGTCGAGCAATGTGAAACGACCTACTATGACGGCGCTCTCAATCGCCAGGTGATCGTGTACACCGGGGCAACGCTGGCAACCCTGGTGATGATTTCCAGCATGACTTCGGTTGACTGCGTTCAGGACCTTCCCGTCATTGCGGGCACCACCTACCGGATAGCGGTGAGCGGGAACATCAGTGGCGAATTCGATTTCATCCTCAAACTGAAGGACGCCCCACCCCCGGCGAACGACAACTTCGCGGCACCGCAGGTCCTCGGACCGGCACTGCCGATCCTGACCGGCGGCGACAACGACTTCGCCACCGAGGAGCTGGGAGAACCGAATCATGGCGGCTATCCGAACACCAGTAGGTCTGTCTGGTATTCGTGGACCGCCGACCAGTCAGGCCCGGTCCGGGTACGGGCCTGCGCGAAGGATCTTCAGCTCTTCACGAGCGTCTACACAGGCGTCACACTGTCCGCCCTGACCGAGGTCAGCGAGCGATTCTCTTATGGCCCCTGCAGCAACTACTTTGATGCGGTCGCCGGAACCACTTACCGGATTGCCGTTGCCGGGGGTCCGTTTGGCGGCTGGCACGGGCCCTTCACCCTCGATATCCACCGGGTCGTGATACCCGCGAACGACGCCTTTGACCAGGCAACAGATCTGGGTTCTGACATTGCGGTCACGACCGAGGGCACAACGATCGACTCGACCACCGAGTATTTCGAGCCCGACCACAGCGGCGGCATTTTCGGTTCCGATGGCGGATCAGTCTGGTTCCGCTGGACAGCACCCAATGACAATGCGACCATCTTCTCCGCCTGCTCATCCGGAGAACCTAACCGGATCGCGGTCTACGCCGATGACCCTGAAGTCGATGAGACCGGAATCAAGGACCTGCTTCAGATCGACAACGATGACCGGGCTTGCCGTGACGGCCTGAATGGTGGCCGGCTGGCGATCGCACCGGTCACGGGCACCAGGTATTACATCGCGGTATTACCGGTGCTCGAAGACTTCGAGTCGCCATTCACCCTGAGCGTCAAGGGCACCGCTACGGCGACGCCGCCCGTAACACCACCGATCGCTGAACCGAAGCCGACTCCCTTTGACCTGAAGAAGGCCATCGCAAAGTGCAGGAAGATCAAGGGCAAGAGCAAGAAGGCGAAACGCAAGAGGGCGAATTGCATCAGGAAGGCCCGCATGAAGGCGGCAATCATCAAATGCAACAAGATCGACAACAAGAAGAGCCGCACTACCTGCATCAGGAAGGCCCGCAAACGCTTCAAATGACTGGGCGTCCTGTGAACTGAACCCCGTGCCGGTCGCCATCGGACTGGACTGCCGATGCGCGCCGGAGTGAACCTCAGGGAAGGCGGGTGATTTTCAGATCACCGTAGGTGTCGTAGCCAACACCGTTCTGCTTGATGATCTGGAGCTGGACCTGGTCGCCCGCATTCAGGGACTGGAAGGTCTGCCCCGATACCTGGGCGGTCTGAAGCGGCGCTACAAGGCTGAGCAAAGCCAGATCCGTGTTGAAGAGGGGGAAAGCCTGAACGTCTTCTCCGATCCCGTTCACGTTGGTGAGCAGGGTCGGGGGCTGACCTCCGCTCGCGGTTACTGCCGACGAAGGGCCGGTTGTGATGTCAGGCTCAATCAGGTAGTCACCCGAAGACGGCGCCGTGAAGGTGCCAGAAACCGGATCGAAGTTGCCCGACGGGTCGTACTCTTCGGTCCAGCCCGTGATCGTGTTGATGGTGCCGCCCATCGACTGGGGTGAATCCCAGGGAATCATCGCGATGACAGTTGGCAGTGCGCCGGTCGGGCCTGTGGATCCGGTGACCCCGGTCGGCCCGATCAAACCAGTGGGTCCAGTTGGTCCGGTCAGTCCGTCGAGTCCCGGCAGTCCGGTTGGACCGGTCAGTCCGGTCGGTCCAGGCTGGCCGTTGAGTCCGGTTGGACCGGTCGGACCAGCCAGCCCGTCGAGGCCTGGAAGGCCAGGCGTCCCGGTCGCACCGGTCGCTCCCGCCATGCCGCCTTCACCGGTCGCTCCCGTTGCACCGACCGGCCCGGCGGGACCCCGCGCGCCCGGTGAACCCTTTGGGCCTGGCGCGCCGATCGTCATCGTCTGGCAGATCAGCTTCACCGCCTTCTTGCGCTTCTTCTTCGGAACGCCCTTCTTGAAAGTGAAGACCGTGGTGATCGCACGCTGGCACTGCTTCTGTTTCTTGGTCGCCGCAAAGGAAGCTGTCGGCGCGATAAGAACCATCGAGGCGAGGATTGTCCCGAACAGGAGAATCGCAAGACTTTTTGGTACCCCTGCCGCAGTCATGGTTCCACTCTATAGTCAACCGTTTGCCAACGTGCAAAGCCCGCGATTTGCGGCTGTTTTGCGGGGAATCGGCAAGTAAACTCTGGAGCGCTGCTACTCTCCCAATGCAGGCAGACTGCCTGCACCTTTTGTACTTTCCCATTCTTGGTGGCCTGACCTGTGACTGAGCGGATCGACCTGGACCGCGAAGGCCCGCGCGACGAGTGCGGGGTCTTCGGCGTATATGCCCCCGGACACGACGTGTCCCGCTTGGCCTACTTCAGTCTCTATGCGCTGCAGCATCGCGGCCAGGAATCGGCCGGAATTGCCACCTGTGAAGGCGGTCACATCACCACGATGCGTGATGGCGGGCTGGTTTCACAAGTCTTCGATGAGGACAAGCTCCGGGCTCTGACCGGCGACATGGCGATCGGTCATGTTCGATACTCGACCACTGGTGGCGGCTCCTGGGAAAACGCCCAGCCGATCTGGCGCGATGACGGCCGTGAACTCGCGCTCGCACACAACGGCAACCTGACAAACGCGGTCGAAATCTACAACCGACTGCGACGCAAGGGCCTTGGATTCAGGGGGACCACAGACTCCGAAATCATGGCTGCCCTGATCTCCAGCGATTATGGCCGGCACATCGAGGATGCGGTGGCCAACGTCATGCCGCAGCTTGAGGGCGCCTATTCGACGGTGGCGATGACCAAACATGCGATCGTCGCCTTCCGCGACCCCTATGGGATACGCCCGCTTTCGCTCGGCCAGTTGCCGGATGGCGCGTACGTGATCGCGTCGGAGAGTTGCGCCTTCGACATCATCGGTGCCAGACTCGTCCGCGAAGTCAACCCCGGCGAGATGATTTCGCTGAGCGAGCGCGGACTTGAATCCCGCCAGGTGATCAAATCTGACCGGACCGCGATGTGCATCTTCGAGCACATCTATTTCTCCCGGCCCGACACCAAGCTTGAAGGCAAGCGCCTCCAGGAAGTCCGCGGTCAGATGGGCGAGATTCTCTGGCGCGAGGCACCCGTCGAAGCTGACCTGGTCATCGCGGTACCTGACTCTGGCACCCCGGCCGCCCGCGGTTACGCCCGCGCCTCCGGCCTGCCGCAGGATGATGGCCTGATCAAGAACCGTTACGTCGCCCGGACTTTCATCCAGCCCGGCCAGGAGCTCCGCAAACATGGCCTGCGGATGAAGTTCAACCCTCTGCCCGAGATCATCTCCGGAAAGCGAGTGGTTGTGGTGGACGACTCGATCGTTCGCGGCAACACGACCCGCCAGATCGTGGGAATGCTCCGCGACGCCGGTGCCACCGAAGTTCACTTGAGGATTTCCGCCCCGCCGATCCGCTACGGCTGTAACTACGGGGTTGACATGTCAGCCCGTGAAGAAATGGTTGCCCACAACCGGACCGAACAGGAAATCGCCGAGCACATCGGCGCCGATTCACTCGCCTACCTCTCGATGGAAGGGGTATATGAAGCGGTTGGCACTCCGGCCGAGGTCCACTGTGATGCCTGCTTCACCGGCAACTACCCGCTCGGGGACGATCCCGAAGAAGCCGACGGCAAGTTCGACCTCGAACAAATTGCCGTCCTGCCGGTCACCCGATAGTGCGGACTCAGCAATTCGGACATTGATGTTGGCCATGTCGCGCCACTCCTGCCCCTTCGACCAACGAAGATCGCTCTGTTAGCTTCAAGGCGATGGCAACAATCGCCGACGTCGAACGGATTGCGTGGGCCCTGCCTGAAGCAGAGGAGGGCACTTCATACGGAAACCAGGCCTGGAAAGTCCGACGAAAGACCTTCGTATGGGAGCGGCCGCTTCGATCGAGGGACGAAGACGAACTTGGCGAAGCCACGCCGGAAGGGGACGTGGTCGGGGTGCGAGTGCCAGACGAGTTCACCAAAATGGTGCTCTGCGAGAACGAAGGCCCGGCGGTTTTCGCAACCGCTCACTTTGACGGCTTCAATGCTGTTCTGATCGACCTCGAAGCTATTGAACCCGACCTTCTCGAAGACCTGATCACCGACTCATGGCGAGCCATGGCGCCCGCCCGTCTCGCCGAGGGCTTCGGCGGCGGGTAGCCCGACTGGCTGACCGACATCTGCCGGGACGACAGGAGAGCCCCAGCGGCCAAGGCCCAGATCGCTGACAACGCGGACATGTGCCAGACCCAATCCGTGAGAAGCAACCCGGTGAAAAGCAGAAAGTAGGGGACCAGCGGGAAATCACCGAAAGAGGTACGTCGCTGCCAAGCCAACCGGAACGCATCGGTGATTACCACGAATGCGGCGACCAGCCCGATCAAGCCAAGCTCAACCGCAGACTCGACAAGCAGGTTGTGAGCGTAACGGGAAGGCGCCTCCAGATCCATGGCTGTGGCCGTGAGATAGGTCCCATGCCCATGACCCATTAACGGCTCCCGGAAAAACGTCGGGACCGAGTCAACCCATGTTGCGGCTCTTCCGTGAGTAAATCCCAGATTGTTCTGAACTCCCTTGCGTGACGTTCCATCATTTGCCACGACAAGAACGGTCGCCGAAACGATCAGTAGCCCCAGAACAAGTAGTGCCCGCCTTGCCTGTCCCGCTCCTGGCTTTGTTGTTCGGCCTTCTCCCTGCCTGACAAGAACTGCTCCGAATGCAAAGCCGCCAGCGACGAGCAGTGCGACCACGAAAGAGGGCGCACCTGGGCCTGACAGTCCCAGCACTGCCGCTGAGGCTAACCCGCCGATCACCGAACAGGTGATGAGTATTCTGGCAACCCCTCGATTCAGTCCCAGCGTGAATCCCGGTCGTATCAGGCAGATCGTCAAAAGCAGCACCGTGGCGAAGCCCAGGAGACGATTCTGGGTCAGAACTATCGAAGAGAGCCCAAGCGCCACGCCCCAAACTGCGACCAGCCGGAACGAACGCCTGTCTGTTCCGGCAAGCCTCAGCAACACGACTATCGCGCCAACCTGGAGCAGAGCGAGCGCGGTCGAATACTCCACTGTGCCTGCTGGCCTTCTGGTTCCGCCGAGCACTTTCGCCCAGATCTCGCTCTTTGACGCAACTCCAAAGAGTCCCGAGATTGCGACGAGAACAGCAATCAGCGCCAACCAGAGCAAGAACACATTCCGTCTTTCCGGAAAGACGGCAGACCCGTAGACCACCAATGCGGCCAGCGCTGCCGGCATCAGGATCCCGGGAAGGACGTCATCCGCCGGGAGCGGATTCCACAGGAGGCTGACGGTTCCAGCCACCGTTAGCGCCATAAGGGCGAGCACGATGGGCCGCTTCAGGACAAGGACAACCCGATCTGGCCGAAGTGCGGTTGCGAGCGCAAGGTCCAAGCCTGCTACAAGAACGACCACGATTACCCATGTGTCGGTGAAGCCGCCCCCATCAAGGATCGACGCGGTCAGTGCCGTCAGGGTGACGACAAGGCTTGAATCGAGCGCTCGTTGGACGAGCGGTGTTTCAGGGCGGGTCCGGCCCGGATCAGATCGGGCCGGACCCACTCCTGGCAACTACTTGACTTTGACTTTGGCCTGGGCTCGCCTTGCGGCGATATCCATGCCACTCGCAACGAATTTCAGGACAGCCTTCTTGCCCTTCTTCGCCTTCTTCTTGACGGTCACCTTGAAGCTCGCGGTACCCGTGTCTCCAGATGCGAGGGAACCGATGGTCCGACATGACTTCTTGATCGAAACCAGCTTCGACGGGGCGGCGACACAAACCCTGATTCCGTCCGCGGTCGCATTGCCGACACTCGAGACTTTCGCGGTGAAGGTGGCCGAACGACTCCGTTTGACTGCCTTCTTGCCGGGCGTCACCTTGAGCGGACCAAGTGAACGGACGGTACTCGTGTTTGCTCCGTTGACCTGCCACGAATAAGTCGCAGCCGGTCCGACACCGTCACTGTTGGCTGCCCGCACCGAGAAGCCGTGCGCTCCGACCGAGAGGCCGCCGTATGACTTCGGAGATGAGCACGACTCAAAGGCTGCTCCGTCGAGGCTGCACTCGAACCCATTCACTTCCTGGGCCTCATTGCTGTTCTTCGCGAAAGCAAAACTGGCACTGGTTTCCAGAGTGGCCGCGCCGGGGCTGCTGGTGATCGTCGGTGCCAACTCCGGTCCACCCTGACGAAGCAGCGGAATGTGCAAGTCGAGGACTGGTGGCGGCACAGTCACGACGCGACTTGTGACAGGGCGATAGCCGGGTTTCGTGACCTTTACCCGATAGTTGCCGTCGGATACATCCCACTGGAACAGGCCGTCAGCACCTGTAACTTCGGGGTTGATGTTCGGTGAAATTCCGGGATCGCCGGAAAGGACATTGACGAACTCGCCCCCGACCGAACGCTGCAACGTCACGGTTGCTCCAGTAAGAGCAGCCCCGTTCCTGGCGTCAGTCTCGCTCTTGCCCTGGGCGAGCAGATTGTTGTAGGTCTGCTTGTCGTAGATCACTCCCTGAGGATCAATCAGGGTCACGCCCCCTAGCGGGATGATGAAGTCCTGGGAGACAGAACCTTCGGTAAGCGTGTAACCGACGCTCAGGAAGCCATTGCTGACACAGGGAATGTGTGCTCGCCACAGATTGGCGGAAACATGGGAAGTGGAGTAGCTACTTCCAGCGTGATAAAGAACCACGTTGGAAATCGAGCCCTGTCCCGGGTTCAACGGAATATCAATGTCCATGGGGACGCAACCGTTTGCGAACTGTTGCACTTGAGAACTCGGCAGCGTGTAGTAGACGAGGTTGCTCGACTCATCCACGTACTTGTGGAAGCTCAGATTCTCGCCCTGGGGAGTCTTGGCGGGAACGCTCGCACCAACTTGACCCGCATCAATGACGGGTTCCGGAGCTGTACCCGCATCGAGGTATGCCCAGCTACCGAAAAGCGTGTCTGAAGTGCCGCGAAGTTCGACTTCCAACTTCACAGACTGACCGACGTAGTCGCTCAGATCGATGTCAGCTGAGCGCCAACCTGTGGTCTTCAGGTCGGTGCCCGAACTGAAACCGCCCTGAATTCGCTCCGAAATTGGCTGCTCCCCGGGAGAGGTGACCCGGACAAGCAAAGAGAGCTCGTCAAATCCGGAGTAGTCGTAAGTAAAAAGGTTGTAGTTGAGATTGACGACCGGACTTCCCTGCTGAACCGTGAAGGTCTGCTCAACCGCGAAACCATCAGTCATCTGTCTGATTGCGTTGTGACGGAATGGACCGGCCAAGCGGACCATCTTCGAACCGTCGAGAACAGGCACCGTTACCTCGGTGTCAGAGTCCGTCTGCCAGCTATGGGACATGAAGGTATCGCTGCCATTGACCACGCAAATGCCATAGGGGTCGCCGGCCACACAGGGGACCGGATCCTCTCCCGGTCCGTAGACCTGACTCCGAGTCGACCCGCTGTAGCTGTAGGTGCGGACCTGCCAGTCGTCCAACTGGCTGCCTGATCCCTGTTCAAAACTCTGATTCAGCAATCCCGATGTTGCGGCCCAGGCGAAACCTCCAGCCAAAAGCAGCACCGAAGTGAACGCTGCCAGCGCAATCCCCAATCGACCCTTCACGATGAAACCCCCAAAATAGTCGGATAATCCATTCCTCTTGGAGGGGGAGCTTAGCGGACAAATGCAACCTTCTGACTTGGCCAGGATGAACTGCCACCTGAAAGGATCGTTCCCGGCGGAACCGGAACTGGGAAGATGGCGGGCATGGACTCTTCCCGGGCTTTTCCACTTGTGGTGCTGGCCTCCGGTGGTGGAACCAACCTGCAGGCGATTCTTGACCGGCTCCATGGACGTGGTGAGGTCGAGGTGGTCGGGGTGGGTTCAGACAAGCCCGGCGCCTTTGCGCTTGAACGGGCGGCCTCGGCGAAAGTGCCGACCGCGGTCTTTCCTCGCGATGACTTTTCCGACCGGGAGGCGCGGGACCTGGCGATGGCCGACTGGATCGAATCGACGGGGGCGGATCTGGTCGCCCTGGCCGGCTATATGCAGCTGGTTTCACCCTCATTCGTCGAACGGTTCCGCGGCAGGATCGTCAACGTCCATCCGGCGCTCTTGCCCTCATTCCCCGGGCTTGATGCCATCGGGCAGGCGCTTGAACAAGGCGTGAAGGTGACCGGAGTGACCGTTCACTTCGTTGACGAAGGGACCGATACCGGGCCGGTGATCATCCAGCGGGCCGTGGAAGTTCCCGCAAATTGGGACCGCAACGAGCTCGAAACCGCGATCCATGCGATCGAGCACGAGATCTACCCCGAGGCGATCGGCATGATTGCCCGTGGCGAGGTTAGGATCGCCGACGGCGAGCCCCGCAAGGTGATCGTCACCAGAGGGAAGTGAGACCGGCCGGCGCCGGACGCTTCGAATGCAAAAAGAGAGTTGACAATGGACAACATGGATCCGACCAACGGACCGGTCAAGGTCAGGCGCGCCCTGGTCTCGGTCTCGGACAAGACGGGTATCGCCGACTTCGCCAAGGGTCTGGCCGAACTCGGAGTCGAGATCCTCTCCACCGGCGGCACCGCCCAGGCCCTGCGCGATGCCGGCCTGACCGTGATCGATGTATCCGAATTCACCGGTCAGCGGGAGATCATGGACGGCCGGGTCAAGACCCTTCACCCGAAGATCTACGCAGCACTGCTTGCACGGCGCTCTGACCCTGCACATATGGAGGTCCTCGGCGAAGAGGACATCCCGCCGATCGATCTCGTCTGCGTCAACCTTTACCCCTTTGAACAGACCATCGCCCGGGAGGATGTTGGCCCCCAGGAAGCGATCGAGAACATCGATATCGGTGGGCCAACCATGATCCGGGCCGCTGCCAAGAACCATGAGGATGTGGTGGTACTGGTCAAGCCCGAGTGCTACGACGCTGTGATCGAAGAAATGAACCAGACCGCTGGCGAGGTTTCCGCATCTACCCGGCACTGGCTGGCGAACGAGGCTTTCGCCCAGACCGCCCGTTACGACGCCGCGATCTCGGACTGGTTCTCCGAGACCTACGAGGCATTCCCCGAACACCGGGTGCTCGCTTTCGAGAAGCTGCTCGACCTTTCCTACGGCGAGAACCCACATCAGCGGGCGGCGCTTTACTCGCAGGTCGGTCTTGACAGCAATGTGCTGACCGGCATGTCAAAGCACCACGGAAAGGCTCTTTCCTTCAACAACGTGCTTGACCTCGACTCCTGCCGCAAGCTACTCGCCGATCTCGAAGGACCGGCCTGCGTAATCGTCAAACACAACAATCCCTGCGGGGTCGCGCTTGGGGATTCCGGGCTCGACGCCTACGAACGGGCCCGCGATTGCGACCCGGTATCCGCCTATGGTGGCGTGATCGCGATCAACCAGGTGATCGATGTTCCCCTGGCCGAGTCACTCCACAGGAACTTCGTCGAAGTGCTGGTCGCGCCGGGCTACGAACCGGAAGCGATGGAGATCCTCCAGCAGAAGGAGAACATCCGCATCTTCACCGATGAGGCCACTCCCTTTCCCGACTCCCGCGAGAAGGACATCAAGCGCGTCCGTGGCGGGATCCTGGTCCAGGACCGGGACGGGGAGCCGGAGCAGAGGGAGCTGATGGAGGTCGTGACAAAGTCCCGGCCCTCCGAGCAGGCCTGGGAGGACATGCTCTTTGCATGGACCGTCTGCCGACACGTCAAATCGAACGCGATCGTCCTCGCCAAGGACGGGGTGACTCTCGGAATCGGTGCCGGCCAGATGAGCCGGGTTGATTCCAGCCGGGTCTCGATCGAGAAGTGTCGCGACGCCCACGGTGAAGCCGCCGACGACCTGTTGGCCGGTTGTGCCATGGCCTCTGACGCCTTCTTCCCCTTCGCGGACGGACCCAGCCTGGCGATCGAGGCCGGGGCGACCTCGGTTATCCAGCCTGGCGGCTCAAAGCGGGACGCCGAAGTGATCGAAGCCTGTGACGAAACCGAGACCGCGATGGTCTTCACCCGGCACAGGCACTTCCGGCATTGAGGTGAGCAAGTCGGCGAGCTTCGCCTCGCCGACTTGCAGTTAAGCTCCCCGGGCCCCCTTAGCTCAGTTGGTTAGAGCTGCAGGCTTTTAACCTGTGAGTCCTGGGTTCGAATCCCAGAGGGGGCACTTGAGTGACCGGGTGATCAATTGATCAACGTGGTTGAAGCATCAATCGCCGATCTGCGCGGGGCGCTGGAATCCGGCCGGACAACCGCCGTCGAGCTGGTCGAGGCGTGCCTGGTCCGGATTGACGCCTGTGACGGTCCGGACACCGCGGCCGCATTGAACGCGGTCGTGGTCCGAAACGAACGAGCCCTGACCGAGGCGACCGAGTCCGATGCCCGCCGGGCCCGCGGTGAAACTCTCGGACCGCTGGAAGGGATCCCGTACACCGCCAAAGACAGCTACCTGGTCAAAGACATGACCGCTGCCTCCGGCAGTCCGGCCTTCATCAACCTGGTCGCACAGCGGGATGCGTTCACGGTTGCGCGCCTGCGGGCAGGGGGGGCGATCTGCCTCGGCAAGACAAACATGCCACCGATGGCAAACGGCGGCATGCAGCGCGGTGCCTACGGACGAGCCGAGAGTCCTTACAACCCTGACTATTTGACGGCGCCATTCCTGTCCGGTTCATCAAACGGAGCCGGGAGCGGGACCGCTGCCAGCTACACACCATTCGGGCTTGCGGAAGAGACCTGGTCCAGCGGGCGCGGCCCCGCCTCGAACAACGGGCTTTGTGCCTACACGCCATCCCGCGGAGTGATCTCGGTGCGGGGCAACTGGCCGCTCACCCCGGGCATGGATGTCGTCGTTCCGTTTGCCCGCAGCATGCCCGACCTGCTTGAAGTCCTCGATGTGATCGTCGCCGATGATCCCGAGACCCACGGTGACCTTTGGCGGATGCAGGAATGGATCGATATCCCGGCCAGTTCGGAGATCCGTCCCGACTCATACCCGGCGCTTGCCAGCGGGTCCGAATCACTTTCGGGCAGACGATTCGCGATTCCCCGGATGTACATCAACGCCGACCCGGAGGCGGGTACCGGCGAGAAGACCGCCGAGCTCTGGGGCCCCTGTGGCGAGCAGATCGAAACGAGGCAGTCAGTGATCGATCTCTGGGAAGATGCCCGACGGGATCTGGAAGCCACCGGGGCCGAAGTGATCGAAACAGACTTCCCGGTGATCTCCAACTACGAGGGAGACCGGCCGGGCTGCCCAACCATCTTCACCCGTGGCCTGGTCCGCCCCGAATACCTCGAAGAAGAACTGAAAGAACTGACCGCCTGGGGCTTCGATGACTTCCTTCGAGTCAACGATGATCCCGCCCTCAACCGGCTCGAGCAGGTAGACGGAAAACTGATCTTTCCCGAAGAGCCGGGCACCTTGCCGAGCCGCGAGGGAGGCATTTCCATCGGCATGGAGGAGTACGTGGAGATCGCCAGGAGGGGGATCACTCCCTGGAACCGGTTGCCTGAACTCGAGGCCGGGCTGCGGGGCCTCGAGGAAACCCGTCGGGTCGACCTCGAAGACTGGATGGACGAACGGAACCTGGACGCGGTTCTCTTCCCGGCCGTGGCAGATGTCGGGCCGGCCGACTGCGACGTGAACCCGGACTCGGCTGATCTCGCCTGGAGGAACGGGGTCTGGGTCGCCAATGGCAACGTGGCCGTTCGTCACCTTGGGATCCCGACGGTGACTGTGCCGATGGGTTTGATGAACGACACCGGCATGCCGGTCGGCCTGACCTTTGCCGGGCGGGCCTGGAGCGACAATGACCTGCTCGCGGCCGCTTCGGCGTTCGAGGCGATCCGGCCCCGTCGGGTCCCGCCACCGCTCGGATAGAGCGCCGGACCCCGCCGCCACTGCGGACCTCAGCCCAGGCCCGGCATGCCCTCATCCGGGGTGCTCGCCTCCGCGTACAGCCGTTTCGGGATGCGCCCGGCCTCACGGGCGGCGCGACCAGCCAGCACCGCATGTTTCATCGCGGTTGCCATCAGGTCCGGCTTCTCGGCCCGGGAAATCGCCGAAGCCAGCAGAACCCCGTCGCAGCCCAACTCCATCGCCAGTGCGGCGTCCGAGGCGGTGCCGATGCCGGCATCGAGAATCACCGGGACTCCGGCCTTCTCGATGATGATCGAAATGTTGTACGGATTGCGAATCCCCGCGCCGGAGCCAATCGGTGAACCAAGAGGCATCACGGCCGCACAACCCGCCGCTTCCAGACGACTCGCCAGTATCGGATCGTCATTGGTGTACGGAAGCACCGTGAAGCCATCCGCAACCAGTTCTTCAGCCGCCCGCAGCAACTCGGGAGCATCCGGGAGCAGAGTGCGGTCATCGCCGATCACCTCCAGCTTCACCCAGTCGGTGCCGAAGGCTTCACGGGCGAGTTTTGCGGTCGTCACGGCGTCACGGGCGGTGAAGCAACCAGCGGTATTCGGCAGGACGAAAAGTCCCAGTTTCCGAGTCACGTCCATCACGGAACCCCGGGCAGTCGGGTCGAGGCGGCGCAGCGCAACCGTGATGATTTCGGTGCCGGAAAGCGCGAGTGCGCTTTCCATCGCTTCCAGGGAGCGAAACCCGCCGCTGCCGGCAATCAGCCGTGAGCTCCATTGCCGGTCGCCTAGCTGCCACTCGTCCGACCCTCCCTGGATCGCAGCGACGACCTCGACCCGGGCACCGTCTGCAGGGCGGGTCGCGGCCCAATCCGACCGGGGCACGACCTCGCCGTCAACCGCGACTGCGAAACCCCGGTGGTCATCCGGGAGATTTCTTTCCCCGAGCAACGCGATCAGGTCCGGAATCGTCAACCCGTCGCCGACTTCTACCTGGTCGCCATTCAGTTCGATCTTCACTTTCACAGCTCCTCGGTCTTGAACCTGGTCGGGCTTGCGGCCCCGATCTCTTCACCTGGCCTGCCATCGATGATCAGCCCGGCAACCGCCCGGGCCGTAATCGGGGCAAGCAGAATTCCATTGCGGTAGTGGCCGCTGGCAATGACCAATCCATCGATCCCGGTAGGTCCGATCACAGGCAGGTTGTCTGGTGTGGCTGGCCTGAGACCGGCCTCGATACCGGCGAATTCCATTTCAGCCACATCGGGCAGCAGCCGGTAGGCCTCGCGCAACAGTTCGTGCGCCCCGCCCGCGGTGACTGTGCGGTCAAACCCCATCTCCTCGACGGTCGCACCGACGATCAACCGTCCGTCCGGGCGCGGAGCCAGATACACCCGCTCCGAGCCCAGTATCCGGGAACAGGCTGGTGACTCTGGATCCCCTCTCAGTTCAGCGACCTGGCCCTTGACCGGCCTGACCGGGGGCCTGACCTCCTCGGGAATCCAGCCGGCGATCCCGGCTTCCGCTCCCGGCGCTGCCAGCACACATCCCGCCGGGAAGTCCGCCTGACTTGCCACGACGCCTTCGGCGCGGCCATTCGGGCCGCGGAGAAGCCCGGTCACCTCCGCCTGGATGATCTCAACCCCCACCTCCGTCAGTGCGAACCGGAGAGCCTCAACCAGAGCGCGGGGATCAACCACCGCATCTTGTTCAACCAGGACCGCACCGGCCAGCGAAGGACTTACCCCCGGTTCCAGTTCACGCGCTGCGATCGGTCCTAGCCAGCCAGAATCGAATCCATGACTTTGCTGCAAATCCATTGAACGCCGCAGCTCCCCGGCCTCGTCACGATCAAGTGCCACATGAAGTGCTCCGGTTTCCCGGAAACCCGTGTCAATCCCGGAAGCCGCCTCAAGCGCCGCGACGAAGCCGGGGTAGAGCTCCCGCGAGCGAAGGCTCATCGACAGGAGCCCGGGTTCACCGAATTCGAGCTCTCCGATCGGCGCGAGCATGCCGGCCGCAACCCGGGTCGCACCGGAACCCGGGGTGTCCCGCTCGAAAACGGTGACCTTCAGGCCACGCGTTGCCAGCTCCAGGGCGGTGGCAAGGCCGATCAACCCGGCTCCGACCACGGCGACATCACTTCGGGTCCTGTTCTCGGCTTCGTTCATTTTCACTTCTGCGCGAGCCGCTCCGCCAATCCCTTTCCGCCGGCATTATCCGGATCAGGTTCAGGCGGTCGGTGGCCTCGACGCCACCCTCTCAGCCCGGGCGAAACGGGCTCCCGCAGGTAAGAGCGATTGTAGATGCTGGGGCACTTTCTTTTATCCTCCGCTTCATGAGCTTTGAACCAAGTGAAGGTGCCGGAAACCTTCGAAGGGAACGCCTGCGGACCGCGCGGCTTTATTTCGTTTGTGACGCGAGACCCGGGGGCAAGGATCCGGAGCCGCTCCTCAGGGCCGCCCTCGACGGTGGGGTTGACATCGTCCAGTTGCGCGAGAAGGAAGCCGGCACAAGAGTGATCGAACGGGCAGCCGATACCTTTCGGCGGATCTGCGACACCTACGGAGTGCCCTTCATTCTCAATGATGACCCGGAACTGGCGCTCTCGGTCCGGGCCGACGGCGTCCATATCGGTCAGGACGACATGACCGTGGCCGAGGCCCGGCAGTTGATCGGACCAAACCACCTGCTCGGGCTTTCGACGCATTCCGAGGATCAAATTGCCGCGGCCCACAAGACCGCCAGTGACGGCATCGCAATCGATCACATCAGCGTCGGACCGGTCCATGAAACCCCGACCAAGGCCGGACGTCCGGCGGTGGGCCTGGAACTTGTCAATCATGCCGCGAAAGTTTCGACGCTTCCCTTCTTCGCGATTGGAGGGATCGATTCCGGAAATGTGGTCGAAGTTCTGGAGGCCGGCGCCCGGCGGGTCTGCGTCGTCCGGGCGATCCGTGATTCCTCTGACCCCGCCGGAGTTGCAAGCTCGCTGCGCCGCGCTTTCGCCACGGTCGGTGCGGAGGTGGCTCCCGGTGGCTGATCAGAAGCCGCCCCGCCGCAAAGCCAGAACTCCACGCAGCGAAGGGGAGCAGCCGCAACCACGATCGGGTGCGGACGCCATGAAAGCGGGTTACGCAAAGTCCGAAGCGAAAAACCAGGCGGTGCGGGATTCACTCGAACCGCTTGCGGCGGGTGAGCGTCCCACCGCAGTCACCGTCGGGGCATTCTTCTCGACCGTTGTTGCGGTGATTCTCTGGGGTTCCTGTATCTACGCGGTCATCACAGGAGCGGAGGCGAACGGACGCGATGTGAATGTCTTCCAGTGGGGACTCTTCTCACTTGTGATCAGCGCCATGGCCTGGGGCATGTGGCAAGCGAAGTACTGGGCAGTGCTGGGGTTCCAGATGCTGCTGGTGATCCTGATCCTGGCCGGCATCCTTGGCATGGTCGTGGCCCCGACCCTGTTGCAGATCATCGGCACCCTGACACTGGTGGTTGGTCTTTCGGTGCTTTTCTGGTTCATGGTCAAGGCAATGGCCCGGATCCAGATGCCGCAACGTCCCGGCACCTGACCGGCTCGCGAGGATCGTGGAGAGACCTGCGACCGCCCCTGTGTACCGGCCAATCCCTTCCTATAGTCTCGGCTCACCATGGCTGATGAATCCTTCGATGTAATCGTTATCGGGGCAGGACCGGGCGGCTATGTTGCTGCGATCCGGGCTGCTCAACTCGGCAAGACCACCGCCGTGGTCGAGATGGACAGGACCGGCGGCCGTTGTCTCAACTACGCGTGCATTCCGGCCAAGACCATGCTGCATACCGCCGAGGTTCTGGATGAGGCGAAGAACAGCGCCGATATCGGAGTCAAGGTAGAGGGTGCGGAGCTTGACTGGGGGACTCTCGGCCAACGCCGGACCGATGTTTCTGCGGGACTCTCCGGCGGCGTCAAGGGTCTTTTCGACAAGAACAAGATCACCTACATCGAAGGTGAAGGGAGCCTGACTGCCGACGGTGACGTCGAGGTGGCCGGGACTGTTTACGGAGCGGGGAAGGTAATCCTTGCCACAGGTTCAGTCGCACAGGCCATTCCCGGGGTTGAATTCTCAGACCGGGTACTGGACACCTGGGGTGCCTGGTCCCTGCCGGAACTGCCAAAGAAGATTGCCGTGGCCGGCGCCGGTGCTTCCGGTTCCGAGATCGCTTCCGCCTACATCCGTTTCGGCACCGAAGTCATCCTGGTCGAGATGCTCGACCAGATCCTGCCAGCCGAAGACAAGGATGTCGTCCGGGTGGTTGAAAGGACTTTCAAGAAGCAGGGCATCGAAATTTCCACTGGTACACCGGTCGAGAACGTCGAGGACACCGGCTCATCCGTCAAGTTCACCTACGGCGAGAATTCGGCCGAAGTCGATTTCCTGGTTATTGCCGGTGGCCGCCGCCCGGATGTCGACGCGCTCGGCCTCGAGGCGGCCGGGGTGAAACTGGACGAGAACGGCCGGGTCCAGGTTGACGAGTTCCAGAAGACCTCAAACGGCAAGGTCTATGCGATTGGTGACTTGACCCGGGGCGCCGCCCTCGCTCACAAGGCAATGGAAGAAGGTGTCGTGGCAGCCGAGGACGCGGCCGGCGAGAAAACCCATCCGGTCGATCTCGACCTGGTGCCCGGTGCGACCTTCTGCCATCCGCAGGTCGCCAGCGTCGGCCTGACCGAAGCGCAGGCCAAGGAGAAGGGCCTCGACGTCAAGTCCGGCAAGCTGAAACTCGGCGGGGTTGGGGCCGGCACCGTCTACGACGACCGCGACGGGATGGTCAAGCTCGTGGTCGACAAGGAATACGGCGAGATCGTCGGTGCCCATATCGTCGGCAACCGGGCCTGTGACATGATCGCCGAACTGGTCGCCGTGATGGCTCTTGAAGGCGGCATCCAGGAGCTCCAGCGGATCATGCATCCTCATCCGACGATTTCCGAAGCCATCCTGGATGCCGCCCGAGCAGTCGACAAGTGGGCGACTCACGCCTGAACAGGCGCTATGTCTGTCGCGGTTAGCCGCGGACCTTGTAGATCGTCCCGGTGAGATCTCCGACATAGAGGTTGCCCTTGTGGATAGCCACGGAAAGCACCGGTGCGACGAAGCCGGTCATGAAGGGCTTCATCCCGGTTCCGTCAGTTTTCATCTCCATCACCTGAGGGCCTCCTTTCGCGGTTCCGGTGAACAGCGCCACATACAGCCTGGGACCGATCGCCCCGATACCCATGGGCGACTGCTGGTTCAGTGACTTCTTCTTGCCTGGCTGGGCTTCGAGCTTGACCAGGGGTTCGCTGTAGTCACTGCATGTCTCCTCGTTGAGCCAATTGCATTTCGGGAAGCCGAAGTCATCACCCGGGGCAGCGCGGACGATCAGGTCAGGGGCACCATTGTTCTTCGGCAGGTCCTGGCTCAGGACCGAAACGAAGGGGTCACGGATTCCCGGGGCGAATGCCATCATCCAGGGCTGGCGCATACCGCTCGCCACCACCTGCACATCTTTGCCGAACCGGGTCATCGAGACGACGGAATTCGCGTACAGCGAGGTGTCGGTACTGTGATCGAATTTCTGGTTCAGTGCGACACCCGCGTAAAGTCGGCCGTTGGGGCCGATTGCCATACCACTGAAACCGTTGAAGTTCTTCGGACCGTTGAAGATTGCCTTCGACTGGCGAAAGCGTGTTCCATCGAACTTCGAATACGCGAACACCTTGCGGCCGGAGCTGACGTACACCGTTCCGGCCCTGGCGGCGATGCCGAAAGCTGTCTTCGGCGTTCCGGCGACCTTGACCGCCTTCTTCGAGCCGGGCTTGACGACGAAGACACCGCCCTTGAACGGCCCTTCGGCGGCTCCGGCAACGAACGCGTTTTGCCCCGAGAAGGCGACCTGGGTCGGGATACCGACGCCGGTTGCGAAGCGCTCGACCTTGGCGCCGTTCACAGCCTTGGGCAAGGGCGGTGGGCCGGCTGCCTGTGCCGCGGTGGGAGCCGCGAGACCGAGCACGAGAAGAATCATGATTGAGAGGCTTCGGAGGGGTTTGCTCATAACTTCCTGCTTTCTGTCTGGGTTGGGTTCAGAGGGCGACTCTGAACTTCAGAGTCGCCCTGCCGGTGTTTCCGGATTCGTCCTTGAGCCGGGCTTTGGCAATGAGTGACGGGCGGGCATTCAGGGATGCGAGCGACCTGCGGACCTTCGCGGTCGGACGGAGCTTCAGCTTCGCCACACCGGCATTCATCAGGTGGATTCGGCCGCTGAACTTCAAGCCGCTTCCCCTGACCACAACGCTGCCAGAGCAACCCTCGTCACAAGCGACCCGCAGCTTCAACGCCCGACGAAGCGATTTCAGGCTCTGTCTGGGAGCTGCAATCCTGACTCCCGGAGACTTCCGGTCCACGTTGCCGGCGTTTCCTCCGGGACCGTCACCGGGTCCCGGATCCTGCCCCGGCTGGGGAACCGCCGGTTCCTTCACCGTGAACGATCGGCTCAAAGTGGTGGTGTTACCTGCCTGATCGGTGATTGTCACCTCAAACTTGTGCTGGCCGGCTGCGGGACGTGCGGTGGAGGTGGCGTCGCAGGGCGAGGCTTCCGCTCCATCCCAACGACAGAGTCCGGTGAGTTCCAACCTATCCGACGCGCTCCAGGCGAACTTGACTTCTCCGGGCTCAAGCAGCGAGCCATCAGGCGGCCCCGCAGAGAAGGAAGCCTCCGGAGCGGTGCGATCAACCAGGAAGTCGTGAACCACTGTGGTCTTGTTGCCAACCCGATCGGACGCTTCAACCACAAACTCCCAGTGGCCTTCTTCGGGGACGGCCTCGCTGTAAGGCTCGCCGTAGCCGCAACCGGTCAGTTCTTTGGTTTCGCCCGCTTTCCGGATCGCACAATCAGCCCACCAGTAATCCTCGCCTGGCGCATCGAAGCTGAATCCGGGGGAATCCTCATTGGTGAATTCAGCCGGTGAGTCAAGGAGGACCTCCGGCTTTGTGTGGTCGAAGTTGATGCCGTAGGCGATGCTGTCTGCGCTGTTTTGGTTGCCGTCCCAGGCGCGGACCTTCACCATGTGAGTTCCTTCCGGAACCTCGCTTGTGTCAATTTCCGAATTGAAATAGTCACCGGTTCTGGTCGCGATGACCTCGTCGTCCACCAGGTATTCGACCTTTGTGACCGTCTCGTTGTCCGAGGCTTCGACGTTCAGGTTCATCTGGTCGCCCGCCCAGTCGGAGTAACCGGCAATGCGAACAACGGGGGACGCCACATCGAAGAAGTAGGCATGGACGATCCGGGTGCCAGACGCCGGAAAGCTCACCCGGCAGTCGTTCATGTGCGGAAGTGACGAGCAACCGCTCCAGCTTGTGATTCCCCAGCCTGCTTTGGTCGGATGCGGGTAGATGGAAAGTGACGGGGCCGGGCCGGAATCGTCCCAGGTCATCGATTCGGAGCAGTCAGTGCTGCCGTAGCCGCATTCGATGCCGTTCGAGAAGAGCTTCCCGTTGCCGTAGACCACGACCTTGACCTCACCCGTTACCTGTGCCGCCTGAGCTTGCTGGGTCACGAAAAGGAAGGCCACCAGGGCCGCCGCGGTGATCAGGATCTTCTTCACTTGTCTGCTCCTCCTGGAAATCGGAATAATCGGAAATCGAATGTGACGGCAGCTTTCCGGGAGCAGGTTTCCGCGTTCTTGCGGAAACTTTGCGATCCGTGCAAGGTCTGGTTTGCGGCGGCCGGGATTCCAGTCGGGAAGCCGATAGGGTCACTGTGGATGAGCAACCCCGTGAAATCCGTTTCGACTCCGCCGAGCAACAAGGGCGAGTCAGAATTCATCGAGTACTCCCGTGCGCGGCAGTCCGTTTCCCGGCGAATCGCGGAGTCGAAGGCAACGATTCCGCACATCTACCTGCAGGTTGAGGTGGATGTCACCAGCCTGATTCGCCGCCGCGCCGCACTCCGCGCCGAGGGTTATGCCCCGACCGTTAATGATCTGGTCATCAAGGCGACCGCTCTCGCCCTTCGTGAGCATCCGCGGGCCAACAGCAGCTACCGGGACGGAGGCATCGAGCTTCACTCCCGGATCAACATCGGTGTAGCGGTCGATACCGGGGACGGATCACTGACCCCGGTGGTAGCCGACGCCGACCTCAAGGAACTGGGGGCGATCGCCGCCGAAGTGCGCGAACTTTCACGCCGGGCCCGTTCGGGCGAGATCACCCCGCCTGAACAGGCGGGGGCGACGTTCGCGATATCCAACCTCGGCATGCTCGGGATCGCGAGCTCGGAACCGGTCGTGAATCCCGGTCAGGCGGCCAAGCTCGCGGTCGGGACTGTCAACTCGCGACCCGTAGTCCGGGGCGGTGAGATAGTCCCGGGGGATCTGATGGTCCTCGACCTCTCCTGTGACCACCGGGTGCTCCACGGGGGTGAGGCGGCCCGGTTTCTGAACGAAGTGAAAGCCAACCTCGAGAGCCCGGGTCTGCTCGGGTGAAGACTCCTCCCGCAACGGCCGGACCGGATGCGGGACCCGACTGCGTGAAGGAAAGCGCCGGTGTGGCGGGCAGCCGCAGGATTGAAAGGTCGGCCGGGGTCGCCGGAAGTGTTCTCGCCAGTCACTCTGCCGGGATCGCCGGGTCCGTGGCAACCGGCTTCAGCGCCGGAGTCGCCGGCAGTGCCCTGACCATGTTCAGTTCGGCTGTGGCTTTTTGCTTCGCCACTGCTTTTTCCTCGATGCTCGTCGCCTCCGCTTTCTGTATCGGCTGCTTTCGCTGCCGTCGCTGCGCCTTCTGTGTCGGTTGCCGGGGTTGTGTTGACTGCGTGGGCTGCATCGGTTGTTCGGGTCTGACCGGTGTTCGCGGTGTGATCGGGGAGACCGCAAGGTGATCGAACCGGCTTTTCACCGATGACCACGCTTTCCGTGATCTCGCTTGGTCGCCGCGACTACGCGGAGATGGCCAGGGCCCAGGAGCAACTTGCGGCCGATCGTCTCGAGGGGAAGATCGGGGACCTGCTGCTCTTGCTTGAGCACCCGTCCACCTACACGCTCGGACGACGTTCGGAACCTTCGGACCTTCTTCACGACACTTCCTGGTACCGGGCCCAGGGGATCTCAATCTGCGAAACCCCCCGCGGCGGCAAGGTGACCTGGCATGGTCCCGGCCAACTGGTGGCCTACCCGGTGATCGACCTGCGCGGACTCGGCACGCAGCCTGCCGAAGCAGGCCGGGTCGACGTCGCAGGTTTCGTCGGGTCACTTGAATCCTCAATGGCCAGGACCCTCGCCGAGTGGGGGCTTGTCGCCGGGAGGATCGAAGGTCTGACCGGCCTTTGGATCGATGACGAGCGCCCCCGCCCCGCGGACTTCGAGGGCGTGAGCGCAGTAGATGCAGCTCCTGGCCTGGCCCGGGGCAGTATCCGCAAGATCGGCTCGATAGGCCTGAGAATCCACCGAGGAGTCAGCACCCACGGCCTTTCGATCAACGTGAACTGTGACCTTGAACCCTTCAACTGGATCAACTCATGCGGGATCGAGTCCTGTCGGCCGACTTCGATCGCCACCGAGCTCGGGAATGATGGACCTTCGGTTGAATCGGTCGGGGCGGCGATAGCAGCAGGAATCGGGGCAGCGACCGGTCTTGTTCCGGTGAAATGCGATCCCGGCCAGGTCGGCCTGCCGGAAGCCAGGCCCGAGAATTCCGTAGCCTAGGTGGCAGTGAGCACTTCCGAGCGCATTCATGTCACCCGGTCACGGGCCAATCCTGGTGGCGGGGAGGTCCAGATCGAGGGCGCAGTTCCGTTTCGTTCGCGCAAGCCCGCCTGGCTGAAAGTGCCGCCCCCCGGGGGGCCGGTTTACCGCGATATCAAGCAGTCGCTCGAGGGCGAGGGCCTGAATACGGTCTGCGAGGAAGCAAACTGCCCGAACATCGGTGAATGTTGGGAACGCGGGACCGCCACATTCATGATCCTCGGTGATGTCTGCACCCGCCGCTGTGGCTTCTGCAATGTCCAGACCGGGAAGCCGACCCACAATGATCCTCTCGAGCCGGCCCGGGTCGCGATGCAGGTGAAGCAACTGGGCCTCAACCATGCTGTGATCACTTCGGTCGATCGAGACGACCTGCCGGACTACGGTGCCTCGGCGTTCGTCGGCGTGATCCGGTCGATCCGGGCCCGGGCGCCGGGATGCAAGGTCGAGATTCTGACCCCGGATTTTCGCGGTCAGGAAATGCCATTGGCCCGGGTGGTTCACGAAC
>JAGQUU010000091.1 GCA_020438345.1 Solirubrobacterales bacterium
CAGCAAGTTGAATTCGTCGGGTCCGTTTTCTTCCGCGGGCAGCGCGCGCAGCCGCTCGACCGCCCCCGACAGGGCGAACTGCGCGCCGCCGAGACCCTCGACGAAATACCCGCGGCGGGCAGTGCCAAGCACTTCGAGGTTGGAAAGCTCCGGGTACAGAGTCGAAAAACCCCCGGGAATCCCCTCTGCAAGGGCCATTTCACGGGTGAGGATGCCGTATCGCTCAAGCATCAGTTCGGCCTGGGCCCTCAGGCGCGGCCCCGCCGGTGGTGCCGACCTGAACAGTGCCTCGGTCAGCGACCAGCGCCCCTGCACGGTCGGGCCGGTCGCTGCCCGTCGGCGGGAGAACCGCCTCCCGCCCGGTTCATAGGTCGGCACCGAACGCAGGCGCGGTGCCCGTAGGGGCGCAAAGGAATCGTTCGTCGCTTCCCCGCCGAAGGCTAGATCCCAGAGTGCAGAGTGGATCTCCTCCGCGGGGTATTCGAGTTCACTGACCAGGTCAATCCAGAAGGCCGGCCCCGCGGCAAGCCGCTTCCGAATCGCATCGTGGATCTCACCCTCAGGGGCTTCAAGTCTCGAATTGGACGGCGGCGGACCGGCAAGCCGGACATCCTCCCGGAAATAAAGGGCAACACGACCATCGGTTCGTCCGACCGCACCGGCCCCGATCCACACCACCTCTCCGCTCGTGCAGAGCTCATCAAGCCAGGTTGGGCTGTAGGAACCGAGCCGTCGCGGGAGCACATCGTTTTCCCACACCGACGGGGTCAGCGGAACTCCCTGGAGTGGGACGAGGATCTCCCTGAGCCGGTCGGCACCGGCACCGGCACGGGCCTCCCTGCGGAGTGGACGGTGTCGGTCGATCCCCTGCCAGGAGGCGAGGAAGCGTGCGTATGCCGCCCCATCTGCCGGCTCGACTTCCTGCCTGAGATGGGCGAGACTGGCCCGGCGAACCCGTCGCAGCACCTCGGCCTCACACCACTCGCGCTCGGTTCCATCGGGTCTTATTTCACCCCGAACCAGGGTTCCGGCCGCCTCGAGTTCCTTCAAGGCGGAGGTTGGGTCGACCCCGTATCGCTGGCGGGGCCAGGCCGTCGGGAAGGGACCATGGGTACGCGCGTACCGGGCCAGCAGAGCCACCAACGGGTCTTCTCTCTCGTCAAGAAACCCGGCTGGCAGGCCGCCCGGTGGCGAAACCCCAAGTGCATCGCGATAGAGGCCGGCATCCTCGGCGGCAATGAAACGCTCCTCGCCGTTGATCCGGACTTTTGCGGCCCGGCGTTCAGCGACGAGGTTTTCCAGCATCGATGTGGCCGAATACCCCTCGGCCACCCGCCGCGTTGCTTCCTCCAGGGTCAGATCGCCGATCCGGCGAAGCACCTGCTGAAGTCCGTCCCGATCCGAGACCCGGCCATTGGGGGTCAGATGCTGAAGCGAAGCCTCAACCTCTTCCAGTGCCTCCGGGTCGATCAGTTCACGCAGCTCATCCTGGCCGAGCAGTTCCCGCAGAAGTTCCCGGTCCAGCGAAAGCGCTGTGGCCCGGCGCTCCGCATTCGGCGTGTCGCCCTCGTACATGTAGGTAGCGACATAGTCGAAAAGCAGCGACGAAGCGAAAGGTGACGCGGTCTGGGTTTCGACCTCGACCAGCGAGATCTCGCGTGAACGGATTCCTCTCAGCAGCCGGTCAAGGGCGGGGAGATCGAAGACATCCTGAAGGCATTCCCGGTAGGTCTCGAGAATGACCGGGAAACGGGGGAAGTCCTGCGCGACCTCAAGCAGGCTCTGTGCCTTCAGCCGTTGCTGCCAGAGGGGGGTTCGCTTGCCGGGATAGGCCCTCGGTATCAGTAGTGACCGGGCCGCGTTCTCACGGAACCTCGCACCGAAAAGAGCCGAATTGCCGAGTTCACGGACGACAAGATCCTCCAGCTCATCCGGTTCAATCATCACCAGATCAGATGAAGGAGGTTCATCGGCGTCAGGCAAATGAACTGCAATGCCGTCATCGGAGTGGATCGCGTCCGCTTCAAGGCCGTGTTCGTCCCGCAGCTTGCGGGTGATCGCCAGTCCCCAGGCGGCGTGGACCCTTCCTCCCCACGGCGAAAGCACAACCAGCCTCCAGTCACCGATCTCGTCACGGAACCGCTCGATAACGACAGTCTGGTCGGAGGGGACCACCCGGGTAGCTTCCTGCTGGTCCTTCAGGTAGGCGACCAGGTTTCGTGCGGCACGGGGGTCGAGATCATGGGACTTCTCCAGTTGTTTCGGGTCGGCGTTCACCGCTTCCCGTGCGAATGCGCCGATTGCCTCACCAAGCTCGGCCGGCCGGCCGATCCCGTCACCTCGCCAGAACGGGATCGCTCCCGGCACCCCGGGGGCCGGAACCACAATCACACGGTCCCGGGTGATCTCCTGAATCCTCCAGCTCGACGCACCGAGCAGGAATACCTGCCCCGCCCGGGCCTCGTAGACCATCTCCTCATCCAGCTCGCCGACCCGCCGGCCATCGGGCAGGTGGACTCCATAGAGGCCACGGTCGGGGATTGTTCCGGCGTTGGTAACGACCAGTGACCGGGCGCCCTTCCGTCCTTCGATCGTGCCGCCGGTCCGGTCCCAGACGAGACGCGGCCTTAGCTCCGCGAAGCGCTCCGAGGGATAACGGCCGTCGAGCATGTCCAGAACGTTGTCGAACTGCTCTTTCGAGATTTCGGAGAAAGGCGTTGTCCGGCGGATCAGCTCCAGGGCTGCTTCCGTGTCCCATTGATCAAGAGCGGCCATGGAAACGAGATGCTGGGCGAGCACATCAAGCGGGTTCGCCGGAATCACTGTCTCTTCGATTTCGCCGGCCTGCATCCGGTGGGTCACAACTGCACTTTCGAGCAGGTCCCCGCGGAACTTGGGGAAGATCCGGCCCTTCGAGGTCTCACCCAGCCCGTGTCCGGCCCGGCCGATCCGCTGCAGTCCACGGGCCACCGACTTCGGGGATTCGACCTGGATCACCAAATCGACGGCACCCATGTCGATGCCGAGTTCGAGCGAGGAAGTGGCGACAAGACAAGGGATCAGGCCTGACTTGAGCTGCTCCTCCACCTCGGTCCTCTCCTCGTGAGAGAGCGAGCCGTGGTGGGCACGGGCCAGCGGCAAACCGGCCTCTTCATGCGGACGGACCAAGGTTGATCCGCCGGGACCAGGACCCTCGGTCGCCGTTCGGTCCGGTGATTCGGTCTCCCCCGTCTCCTGATCGAGATCGTTCAGTCTCTGGGCGAGACGCTCGGCAGCCCGGCGGTTGTTGACAAAGACGATCGTCGAGGTATGGGCCCTTACCTGTGCCAGCAGCTCCGGGTAGATGGCCGGCCAGATCGAACGGATCGGGGCTTCATCGGCACTGCCATCGTCATGAGGAGAAGCCCCCGGCTCGGCCATGTCCTCAACTGGCACCACAATCTCCAGGTCGAGCTGCTTGGACTGGCCCGGATCGACGACTTCACAATTCCGGCCAGGCCCGGAAAGAAACGCGGCAATCCGCCCCAGGGGCCGCTGGGTGGCTGAAAGCCCGATTCGCTGCACCCGCCGGCCCGTATTCTCGCGGACCAGATGCTCCAGCCGCTCCAGGGTGAGAGCCAGATGGGCACCGCGTTTCGTCGCGGCGACGGCGTGGATCTCGTCGATGATCACCGTTTCGACTCCGGTGAGGATTTCTCTGGCCCCGGACGAGAGCATCAGATAGAGAGACTCGGGAGTGGTGATCAGGATCTCCGGCGGATCCCGCCGCATCCGGTTTCTTTCGGCCTGTGGCGTGTCGCCGGTACGGATCCCCACCGAAAGCTCCACACCGATTCCTTTCAGAGGGGCCCGGAGGTTCCGTTCGATGTCATATGAAAGGGCCTTGAGCGGCGAAACGTAGACCAGACGGACTCCAGATTCGGCCGCTTGATCCTCGCCCGGTGTTTCTGCCCGCCGGGCACGGGCGAGCCGATCGATTCCCCACAAGAAGCTGGCGAGGGTCTTGCCGGAGCCGGTCGGGGCGCAGATAAGGGTGTCCGAACCGGAAGAAATCGACTGCCAGCCGAGGGACTGTGCCGGGGTAGCGCTTTCGAACGAAGCCTCAAACCAGTGTCGAACCTCCGCGCTGAAAGGAGCGAGGGGGTTCTCCGGAACTGTTTCCTTGGTCGCGTTGCCGGGCACCTTTAACCAACAGATGCTACGCCCCACACACCTGGGCCAGAATCATCATGGTACGGTCGATGTGCCCGAGAAATGACGATCTGGGAGAATCCCGGGAAGAAACGCACCTTTCCTGCCGTCGAGTGGTTATTGGAAAGAAGTCCAGTCAACCCGGTCCAGTCCCGTCTCGATCCAACGGGCTCACAAGAAAGGCGATGTGAGTCGCAAGCCAACTTCAAAGAGTGATTCTGGCAGCCAAAACGAGTTTGCTGCGGGGAGCCCACACGTGGGTGAAAACCCGATGCGGCGTGTCGGGTGGCACCTTCAGCGGCTCCGTCGATGGAGCCTCGCACTGGCCGATGCGACAGCTATCTGCCTTGGAATAGCTATCGCCAGCCGCTGGGACCAGTTTTCACAGACCGATGTGATCTGGGTTCTCACTGCGATCCCGATCTGGATTTTCGTCGGCAAGGTGAACAACCTCTACGACCGGGACAACCGCAGGATCAGGCACAGCACAACGGAAGAACTACCCTCGCTGCTCGTCACTTCGGCGATCACAGTTGCCCTGGTCTGCGGAGTGACGGAAATCGCAAACAACGGTCTGGCAAGCTCCGCCATGGTTGTTATTGGCACCCTTGCTTTCGCCTTTTCCGCGCTGCTCAGGGGGTTTGTCCGCTGGGCATTCCGGCAGATCACGTTGCCCGAACGGACCCTGGTAATTGGCTCCGGTCGCAAGGCCGAACTTGTTTCCAGAAGGCTCGCCAACCAGGCTGAAAGCTATCTTGAGCTGGTTGGCTACGTCGCGGATGCTCCCGGCAGCACGGAAAGCGGACCGGCCCTGATGGGCGCCCGGTACGCCGGGGATATTGATTCGCTCACAACCGTCGCCCGTGAACAGGGTGTTTCCAGGCTCGTGATCGCCGATGACGATCTTGATTCGAAGGCAATCAGCCGGATTCTCGCGATCTCACGCGGCGCCGAACTCGGTGTGACCATGGTGCCGGCCAACCAGAACGTACTCGGCCCCCAGACCGAACTGAACCGGATCGCCGATGTTCCGATGCTGGATTTCCACTTCAGTATCCCGCCCCGGTCAACCATGGCGATCAAGCGCGCTCTGGACCTGATCGTTTCAGTTACCGCTCTGACCATTTCCTTCCCCTTCCTGCTGGCGGCGGCAATCCTGATCAAAGTTGATTCGAAGGGTCCCGTCTTCTTCCGGCAGGTACGGATCGGCAAGGACGGCGGGAAGTTCACTATGTACAAGCTTCGGACCATGGTCCAGGACGCCGAGGAACAGCTCGACGATCTGATCGACCTTGACGCTCTGGATGAACCCGTCTTCAAGATCCCCAATGACCCCCGGATCACCAGGGTCGGCCGGTTCCTGCGCCGTTCAAGCCTGGATGAAGTTCCGCAGTTCATAAACGTTTTGACCGGGGACATGTCCCTGGTTGGCCCCCGCCCGGAAGAAGAAGCAGTGGTTGCCCTCTATGACGAACGTCAGCGGCAACGACTGAGTGTGAAACCGGGCCTGACCGGCCCGATGCAGGTGGCAGGCCGCGGCAGCCTGAACTTCGAGGAGCGGCTTGCCCTTGAACGCGACTACCTTGACAACATCACGATCTCGGGTGACCTCGGGATTCTGATGCGGACCCCGAGGGCCGTGATCATGGGTGACGGGGCCTTCTGAGCGAGGTCGCTCCCGAACTTGAGGTGGTGGTGGTCAGCCATGGGGCAGGCGACCTGCTGAACCGCTGTCTGGTTTCCCTGCGAAAGTACCCGGCTTCGATTCCGATGAGGGTGACCGTGGTTGATTCCGGTTCACCCGATGACACTCCCGACATGGTCGAACGGGACTTCCCCGAAGTGCGGCTGTTCCGGCGGGAGAACATTGGCTTTTCCGCGGCGAACAATGTTGTGCTTGATGAAGTGGCCGCGGGAGGTGCCCGGCTGGCTTTGCTGCTGAACCCCGATACCGAGGTTTATGAAGGTTCCCTCGACGCGGCTGTCCGGCGGATCGACGGGGGGAAATCCATCGGCATGGTCGGCATCAAGCTCATCACCGAATCTGGCGAGCTTGACCATGCCTGCAAGCGTTCCTTCCCCACCCCGCTCGCCGCGATCGGCCATTTCACCGGGATCGGCAGACTGCCGGGTGCTCCGGCCGCGCTCTCCCAATACCGAGCGATCGAACTCGACGAGGATGAAGCTGGCGATGTCGACGCGGTAAACGGGGCCTTCATGCTGATCCGGCGCGATGCCCTGCTTGAGGTCGGGCCTCTCGATGACGGCTACTGGCTCTACATGGAAGATCTCGATTGGTGCCGCCGCTTTCATGACGAAGGCTGGCGGGTGTTTTACGAACCTGCAGGAACCGCGCTTCACGTTAAGGGTGGTTCAAGCCCGAAGCGTCGCCGACCGAAGCAGGAGATTGCCTTTCACCGGGGCATGGGACGCTTCTACCGCAGGTTTGATGCGCCCAAAAGCCCGGCGCTGCTGAACTTCGCGGTCTATCTCGGAATAGCAGCGAAGCTCGCGGTCAGCCTCGCGATCACTGCAATCCGCGGCCGCTGAGTGACCCGGTCTTGACGGCCATCCGGCCGCTGTCATCGATCCTGACAATCAGCGGGGCATCTTCGCGCCCGGCAAAGAATTCGTCGACGGCCTTGCGGGCCCCGGCCCAGTGGCCA
>JAGQUU010000092.1 GCA_020438345.1 Solirubrobacterales bacterium
ATACCTCCCCGGGGAGAGCAAGGATGCTTCCGAGGCGCAGTGAAGTTCCCGGTGCCCGTATTCGAGCCGGTCGGGATCCGGGCCGGTCGGCCTACGAGCGGAGGTCCCGTTCGAGCAAAGCATTGCCCCGCTCCAGGTCCGCACGAGCGGCCTTGCTGACCGAGGCCACTCCAAGCTCGCGGTTTATCCGGGCGTTGATCTGCTGGTAGCTCTCCCCGGTCTTGCGCGAAACATCCGCAACCAGTTCTTTGCGTTCCTCCCGCAGCCGTTCACGTATCGCGTACGCGGAATCCTCGCGGGGCGCGAGTGTCTTCAACTCCGGCTTTTTCGCCGGTGAGCTGGACAGCGTTTTCATCGGAGCCGGGCTCTGGTCGAGATCATCAGTGGCAAATAGCTGCATGGTCGTCTGGGCGAGGATCGCATCGTCCAGTTCAGCTGCGCTGGAGCTCAGCGCAGTGAACGCCTGGCCCGGTTCGCCGCGCTCCGGCGGTTCATGATCCAGCTCTTCCAGCTCGCCTTCCAATTCAGGGCCGAGTTCAATCGCATGGCGGCGTTCCTTCTCGATCTCGAAAGCGAGCTGTTTCAGGCGCCCATCCGCGGGGAGCAGCAGGTAGCTCATCTGCCGACGGGGTGAAGGGGTTGTCCGGATGAAACGGCCAACCACCTGACGGAAGAAAAGTTCGGTCCGGGCGGCCGTCGCATAAACACCGACCCGCAACCGGGGAATGTCGACACCTTCAGAAACCATCAGCACCGAAACGAGCCATCGCTGGTCCGAAACCGCGAATGCCGCGATCCTGGCGCTGGCACCAGGTTCATCGCTCATTACGATCTCCGGCTGCTCACCGGTGATCGAACCAAGCCGGCCGGCGATCGCCCGGGCATGCTCCTGGTCGGAAGCCACGACCAGACCTCCGGCGTTCTCATGACCTGCTGCCCGTACCTCGCTCAGCCGGGCGTCGGCATCACGCAGCACCTCACCCATCCATTCGCCGTCTGCGGCCAGTGCGGTGCGGAGCCGCCGGGCGGTTTCCGCAGCCGGCAGCACCAGATCAAAATCAGCCGTCCAGACCCGGCCGTCGCTCTCCCACTCCATCTCGCCGTCATAGGGAAGGAAGGTGATCGGCCGGCAGACCCGATCGACCAGCGCCTCCGGATACCCGTACGTGAAGTCAGCGCGGCTGATTCCTTCATCGTCGTAGACGACCCATGGAATCGCGTCATTGTCGGAACGGAACGGGGTGCCGGAAAGCAGCAGCCGGAAGCTCGCCCGGTCAAAGGCACGCCGCGCGCTAACCCCCCAGCTCGCCTGGTCACCCATGTGATGCGGCTCGTCGGCAATCACCAGGGTTGGTCGTCTGGCGGCATCGGCGTGCAGTCCCGGTCCGGCCGCAACCGTCTGGTAGGTCACGGTTACGCCATGAAAATCCGGGGTCTCGGGACCATCGGAATTTGGCCGGTTGGGCTCAAGGTCGATCCCGTAGCGGGCCGCATCTGCTGCCCATTGCCGACATATATGCGTGGTTGGGGCCACCACCACCACGCGGCTCACCCGGCCACTCGCCAGCATTTCCCAGGCAACCCGCAGCCCAAAAGTCGTCTTGCCCGCCGCGGGGGTGGCCGACGCCAGGAAACTGTCGCCGGGATGGGCGGCGAGCTCGCCCAGGGCCTGCTTCTGCCAGGCCCTGAGCGGACGATCTGCCGGCCAGTCCGGGATATTCCGGCCCGGAGCAGGGGTTGGTTCAGCCTGTCGCTGCGCGTCGGTCAAGGCTGCGGAACCTACCCGCCTCGACGGTCGGAACGCCGCCCGCTCCGGACGTGATATCAGGGTTGGGAGGAGACCTTCCTTCAGGACTCCAGGGTCGCTTCGAGGGTGATTTCCGGGACGCCCGCGAGTGCCTTCGAAACCGGGCAGTTGGCCTTGGCCGCTTCCGCAGCTTCTTCGAAAGCGGCCTGATCGATCCCGGGAACGTTGCCCACCGTGGAAAGCTCGATCTTCGTGATCGTCGGGCCTTCGTCCAGCAGCCTCACGGTCACTCTCGCATCGGTCCTGACCGAGTCGACGGGGGTCCCGGCTTCATCGAGGATCAGCGAAAGCGCCATCGAGAAGCAGGAGGCATGCGCTCCGGCGATCATCTGTTCCGGATTGGCGCCGGGGCCGTCCTCGAAACGGGACTTGAACGAGTATTCGCCACCCAGTGAATCCCCGGCGGTGAACGTGCCACTGCCGTCCTTGATTCCACCCTTCCACTCCGCGTTTGCTCTTGCTGCCATTGGTCCTCCTTGGTGGGTCAGTTGCTCCGGTACCCGACTGGTTCCCGGTATCTGCCCAGACTAACCACCGGTCGATGCCGGCCCGGTTTTTCCGCTTTTCATAAGGACGTTCGATGGCCACCAGACTTTCGGTCCGATGTCCAGCACCAGGGCCGGAACCAGTATCGACCGGACCAGGAAGGTGTCGAGCAACACCCCGAAGGCAACCGTGAACCCCATCTCAGCGAGAAAAACGAGCGGCAGCACGGCCAGCACCGAGAAGGTCCCGGCGAGCACGATCCCGGCCGAGGTGATCACCCCGCCGGTGACCGCCAGTCCCCGCAGCATGCCCTCCCTGGTTCCGTGGGCGAGAGTTTCCTCCCGCACCCGGGCCATGAGGAAAATGTTGTAATCGATTCCCAGCGCCACCAGAAACACAAACACGTAAAGCGGCAGGGAAGGGTCAACCCCCGGGAACCCGAAAACCATGTCGCTGAACACGAACCCGACACCGAGCGCCGCAAGGAAGCTCAGCACCACCGTGCCGATCAGCAGGACCGGCGCGGCGACAGCCCTCAGCAGGCCGATCAGAATCAGGAAGACAACAACCAGGACGATTGGCACGATCACCTTCACGTCCCGCTGGTTCGCTTGCCGCATGTCATGTTCAACCGCGGTCCCGCCCCCGACCAGGGTGGTCTCCCCGCCAGCTTGATGGGCGGCGTCGCGAATCCCCGGAATCAGGTCGAAGGCAGCCGGGGAATACGGCTCCTCGGCAAGTATGGCGTTCAGCAGGACCCCGTCCTGGTTGCCGTCCACCTGCCGGATCGAGGCGACTCCCGGCGCTTGTCGCACCGCATCGATCACCGCCTTCGATTTCGCCGGATCGCCGACCACGATCTCGGTCGGGACATTGGAGCCATCCGGGAACGATTCGGCGATGAGCTGCTCGCCCTTGACCGCTTCGACGTCCTCGACGAAACCGTTGGCGGAGGTCAGCCCGCTGTCGTATTGGGTCAGGCCAAGGCACATCACTGCCAGCACCGCTATCGCAGTCACCCAGACAGGGCGGGGCCTTTTGGCGATCCGGTCCCCTAGCCGGCGCCACATCCCATGCTCGGCGTCGGTCCCGCCGGTTCCTTCCTTGGGCACCCGGGGCCAGAACACGAAACGTGGCGCGATCACCAGCATCGCCGGCAGCAGGGTCAGCATCGAGAGCATCGCCATGAAAATCCCAACCGCGCCGATCGGCCCCATCGAGGCGGTTGAGTTGAGTTCCGCAAGTGCGAGGCAGAGCAGGGCGGCGATCACCGTCAGGCCCGAGGCGACGATCGCCGGACCCGCACTCGAAAGGGCAACACGCATCGAATCCTGTCTCGATTCGCGGTGTCTCAGTTCCTCGCGATATCGGCTGATCAGGAGCAATGCGTAGTCGGTGCCGGCCCCCAAAACGAGCACCGAAAGAATCGATGAAGACTGTCCGTTGACGGTGACCCCGAGTTCAGTCAGTCCAAGACCGACCGCACGGGCCCCGATCTCCGCGAATCCGACCGCGATCAGCGGCAGCCAGAGCAGGAATGGCGAACGATAGATCAGGATCAGCAGAACGAAGACAAGGCCGAAGGCCGCAACGAAAAGTGTTCCGTTGATCGATTCGAAAACCTTGACCGAATCGGCTCCGTAGCCGGCGGGCCCGGTCAGGGCGACGTCAAGCCCGTTGAACGAACCGCTGGCGATCTCCCGGGCATGGTCGACCGGTTCGAGCAGGTCGTCCGCCTCGCCAGTTGCGGTGATGCTGGATGAGACGATCACCGCCGACCCGTCTTTCGAAACTTCAACCGTCCGGAAAGGGCTGCTGACCCCTTCCACTTCGGCGTTCAGCTTTTTCAGATCCGAGGCGACCCGTGCCCGGTCAGACGCGGTCAGGCCGCCATCCCTCCGATAGACGATCACGATCGGCGCTTCTTCGCTTCCGGTCAGTTCCTTCTGGGCTTCAAGGGCCCGGGTTGCTTCGGCATCGCCTGGCAGGTACGAAATCGATTCGTTGTTTTCAGCGTCGGCGAACTTGCCGGGCACGTTGAAACTGAATACGAGGAAGATCCCGACAAACCAGGCGGCAACTACCAG
This sequence comes from Solirubrobacterales bacterium, assembly GCA_020438345.1. Classification (GTDB taxonomy): domain Bacteria; phylum Actinomycetota; class Thermoleophilia; order Solirubrobacterales; family 70-9; genus 67-14. The sequence goes on from JAGQUU010000092.1 coordinate 4,381, forward strand.
CCACCTGGCCCGCGAGCCGGCAGGGAAGACCAGAAATGACTTCATTCCCCGGACACTAATAGGATGCGCGCCATGGATCGCAAGTTTGGGTTTCTAATTGACCTGCTCGTTCTGATCGGCGCTTTGGTGGCCGTCATCCTGATCGGTCGCGGTGGCGGCTCGGATGACTCCAGCTCGGGCGACGTCAAGAATCTCGACACGAAGCCGAAGATTGAGGCTTCCTCCGATGCCCCGCCCACCGAGCTCGAAACGGAAGACATCGTCGTCGGTGATGGTGCCGAGGCGAAGGAGGGCGACACGGTTTCGGTTCAGTATGTCGGCGCAATTTTCGACACCGGCAAGGAATTCGACGCTTCCTGGACCGGCAGCAAGCCCGGCCAGCCTTTCGAGTTCACGCTCGGTGCCGGCCAGGTCATTCCGGGCTGGGACCAGGGAGTGGCAGGCATGAAGGTCGGTGGCCGCCGCAAACTGGTCATCCCTCCGGATCTCGGCTACGGCGAACAGGGCAGCCCTCCCTCCATCCCGGGCAATGCCACCCTGGTCTTCTATGTCGATCTCGAGAAGGTCACAACCAACTGACAGACCGGCGGGCGACCCCTGAACAGGTGAGGGAAGCATGGGCTTGATCGACGAACTGGTTGAGAACAACCGGAGGATTTCTTCCGGGCTTTCGCCCCAGCATCTCGATGTCAGGCCGAAGGGGAAGCTGGCGATCGTCACCTGTATGGATTCGCGCCTGAACGTCTTCCAGGCTCTCGGCCTGGGAGATGGCCAGGCGCACATCCTCAGGAATGCCGGCGGGGTGATCACCGAGGATGTGATCCGGTCACTGGCAATCTCGCAGCGGAAGCTCGGGACGGAGTCGGTGATGCTGATCCATCACACCGACTGCGGCATGCAGACGATCACCGACGACGGTTTCCGCTCGGAACTCCAGGCCGCGACCGGCACCGCACCTTCTTTCGCGATCGAATCGTTCACTGATGTGGAGGCCGATGTCGCCCAGTCGATCCTCCGGGTGCGGCGATCCGAGTTCATCCCCCACCGCCAGGACGTTCGCGGTTTCGTCTACAACGTGACCGATTATTCCCTGAGCGAGGTCAAGGTCGAGAACGACTGATGCCGGTTGTTGTCTATGAGAAGCCGGCCTGCACCACCTGCCGCAAACTGTCGAAGCTCCTGGAAGAGCAGGGCATCGATTTCGATTCGGTCGAGTACCACGTAACCGGTCTTCAGGAAGCCGAGATCCGTGACCTGCTCGCCAAGGCAGGAATCACCGCTGCCGAGGCGCTTCGCCTGCGCGAGGAAGGCGCCCGCGATCTCGCCGCTCAAGAAGATGATGTGATCATCGCCGCAATGGCCGAGCGGCCGGAGCTCCTCCAGCGCCCGATCGTCGTCAACGGTGACAAAGCTGTCCTGGCCCGACCGGTCGAACGGGCACTTGAGGTCCTCTGAGCCGTCGGCCGCCGGCACCGGGCCATCCCGCAACTCCCGGTTCCTCGCCGCTCCCGGAGTCACCGCTTACCGATCAGACCTGCCGGATCGCCGGGTCGGTACCCTGACGGCATGAAACCACCGTGGCGTGACCTCGACGAGAGACTCGAGTTCGAAAATGAAGCGGAGCGTCCGCTGCGTGAATCCGGCGAGGGTGAATCGGAGGGATTCGAAGAAGCCGAGGCGGAGTTGATCCATCAGACCGAGGATCCGGGACTTGGCCGTGATCCGGAGCTTGACGCTTTCGCTCCGGAAGAGGACGCCGGTTCGACCTACTCGGAACCGGACGAGATTCGTTCATCGGAAGTACCGGACGACGACTTCGACGGCTAGGCGGGCCGGGCTGCCGGATCTGGCCCGGCCGTGGCGACCCCGCTGACGATCGGTCTGGTCAACGGGAACATCGGCAGTTTGTCCATCTCGGCAGCTATCTCGACCTTGAAGCCGTTGGCTTCCAGCATCGGGACCGTTCTGCGATTGCAGTGGCAGCCATCGGCAAGTTTTTTCCACGGGCCTTCCATCCGGTCCTGAAAACGACCGAGCCGCGGACTGTCTGAACGTACATGCTCGATGAAGAGAAACCGGCCGTCCGGTTTCAGGACTCTCCGGATCTCGGCCGCGGTCGCGTTCGGGTCGGCGACCGTTCAGAGCACGAGGGTCAGGATCACCGTGTCAAAGGTGTCGTCCTCGAATGGCAGCGATTCACCTGGTGCCCGGATGATTTCAGGGTTGACCCCGGCTGGCGGGGTCTTTTTGCCGAGCACCTTTGCCTTGTGGACCTCGGGCTCGACCAGAACCAGCCGTTCGAGCCCGGACGGGTAGAAGGGCAGGTTCAGGCCGGTACCTGCACCTATCTCGATCACCGACCCGGAAACCCCGGATACCAGTCGCTGGCGCCAGCGCCAGAAACCGGCCTTCTCGCCAAGCCACAGAAAAGGCTCATAGAGCCGGGCAGAAAGCCCGCTGCCCGGTACCTGGTCAGCGGCCGCTTCCGCCTCTTTCCGGGTGACGGTCATGGCTGCGCGGGATGTTTCTCTATCCAGCTTTTGACGAACGGGCAGACAGGAATGATCGTAAGGCCCCTGGATCGGGCATCAGTCACCGCAAAGCCGACCAGACGGCCACCCAGCCCCTGCCCTTCCCGGGACGGGTCGATTTCCGTGTGGGGGAAAGTAATCGTGTCGTTGTCCAGCCGGTAGTCGGCAAAGCCGGCAAGTTCACCGTCAACCGAAATCTCGTACCGGCTGGCGACCGGTTCATCGCGCACTTCCACCTTCGTCTTCGATCCGTCCGTCATGAACCGTCAATGTTAGAGGTGCGGTCTCCTGTTGCCGACTGGCGCAGACAGTTAAAGTGAGGTGACATGTCTGTCTTCGAACCGACGCTTTCGAGTAAGAAGCTCGCTGAAGCGACCGGCAGGAACTGGGAAGAGTGGCTTGAGCTGCTTGACCAGGCCGGCGCCGAGCGAAGGTCCCACACCGAGATCGCCCGCTGGCTGTCCGACGAGCAGGGGGTTCCCGGATGGCTGGCCCAGTCGATCACTGTCGGGTATGAACGATCCCGGGGGTTGCGGGAACCGGGCCAGCGGGCCGAGGGCTGGTCGGTGACGGCCTCAACGATCGTCACGACTCCGGTCAATACTGCCTTCGAGGCATTCGAACGGGAGTCGATCCGTGACAAGTGGCTGCCGGATGCCGAGCTCCACTTGCGGACCGCCACGGCACCTGGTTCAGCGCGTTACGACTGGGGTGATGGCACCACCGGAATCACGGTCAGTTTCGAACGTGTAGGCAGGGACAGATGCCGGGTTTCCCTTGAGCACCAGAAGCTTCCTGGCAGTCAGGTCGCTGACCGGATGAAATCCTGGTGGCGGGAGAGACTCGAAGCCCTCAAGAGCCTGCTCGAGGATGGCTGAAGCTCAGGCTCCCGGCTTGACCACCATCAGGTAGATCGCCAGCACGATCAGGATGCCCATTACCGGCCCGAGCATGCCTTGGACCTTCGCCTTGTTCAGGTACTCCTCCGAAGGAGTGAAGGGTCCGTCTCCAGCCGCCTCTATCTCGCTGTTCAGCATCGCTTCAAGCTTCCGGTCGGAGGGGATGAAATAGGCCCCGTTTAACCCGCCGAGGATGATCACGATCACGAAGCTTGCGCTGATCCAGAAGGCTCCGAAACTCCAGCCCATTTCCGATACCTGGTAGATGCCGGTTGCGACGATGAGCAGCAGGGCCGGGTTGGCCACGTATTGGTTGATCGTCAACTGAAGTCGGTGAACGAACGGCAGGTGCCGGGGGTTCATCTTCATTGCCACCGGGAAGAGCAGGGCTTCGGCGAATGTCATGCCGAGACCGACCACGACGGCGGTCACATGGACCCAGATCGAAAGTTGGAGAAGGGAGACAGCCAGCGGCAGAGTTTCCATGTTCCGACCATATCCCGCCTGCCGGAAGCTTTAAGATCACCGGGTCTCTTCTTCCGGTCATTTTCGAAAGGCTTTCATGCGGAATTTCCTTCACCGGGGCGACCTTGCCGGCCAACAGGCTTGGCCTGGAAAAAAGCGACACCGACCGGATTGAGGCATGTACCTACTGTTTCTGGATGAGTCGGGCAGCCCGGCCGACGACGAAATTTTTGCCCTCGGAGGTGTGGCGATTCGTGCCGATGACTGGACCGCGGTCAAGTCCCGTTGGAGCGCCTGCCTGGAGGAGTCCGGCTGGCCTTCCGGCAAGGAGCTCAAGTGGTCCGGGGTTTCAACCGGTGAGGTTCCGCCCCCGGTTGCCGATGCCGCCTTTGCCTGCCTCGCCGGGCTGCCGATCCATTGTCTGGCGACCGTCCTTTACACCGGGTCCACAATCGAGGGGTACCGTGAAAAGTTCTTCCGCAACCCGGATGTGATCTACCAGACCGCTCTCACCTTCACCGCCGAGCGTTACCAGCGTTTTCTCGCTCACGAAAAGGCCTGGGGCGCGATCGTACTCGACTCCCGACAGTTCGAAACCGACAATCACATGCGCCGCTACTTCGACCGGATCCACGAGGAAGGCACCGACTTCGCCGAGCTCGACAGGATCGTCGACGGCCTCCTGCTCGGACCTTCCCACCATTCACTCGGGCTCCAGTTGGCCGACCTGGTGATCGGCCCGACCCGCAAGTCCCGGTTCTCGCAGGGTGACGCCAGCCGCTATTTCAAACAGCTCGAACCATGTTTCATGAAACATCCGGTGAGCGGGGAGCTGGAGGGGGTCGGCCTCAAGGTTTTCCCCGATTCTTCGCGGAGCGGCAAGGATGGTCGCCTCTTCAATCCCCGCTGAGCATCCGAACGAGGTGATTTCACCGTTTCTTTCCGGCGCTACACTGGCCGAGGGTTAGGGGTACCGAGGAGAGGAACACAAGAATGCTTGATGAGAACCGTGTCGCCGTCCTGAATTCTGTTTGCGACACCATCGTGCCGTCGCTTCATCGCGAGGACGATCCGACCGGGTTCTGGGC
>JAGQUU010000093.1 GCA_020438345.1 Solirubrobacterales bacterium
ACAGAAGATCGTTGCGATCGAGATCGCCTTCAGCGAAACGATCGGGGCGAGTGCGATCGAAAGGACGATGATCCCGGCCAGGTAGATGACCGACATCCACTTGATCCGCTTCGGGTCGGACTCAAGGAAAAGCAAGGGGATGACCAGGCTGAGACCGATGCCGATAAGCGAAGTGATCGACTCCAGCCGAAGCAGCGGGATTCCTTCCAGCCATTCATTGCCGAAGACCAGACTGGTCAAGGGGTCTGCCGCGATCAGGATGAAGGTGATCATCGGCCCGCCGATCAGCAGCAGAACCCGCAAGAGAGAACTGAAGATCTCCGTGCGGTGCTCCGGGTTCGCCCGGGTCATTGCCGGGTAGGTGGCCCGGGCTACCATCGGAGCGAGATAGGCCGGGATGGTCGTAACCGCGAGAGCCCAGACGATCAGCCCGACATCATGAGCGGTGAACAGGATCCCGCCGAGCAGTGGATAAGTGGCATACGCTGCCTGGCTTGCGGCCCTTACCTGCCACCACTCGGAGGAGAAGCCGCGAAAAAGAGGTTCGCCCTGCTTGAACCGGGGTCTCCACCGCCACCTGGCGACGACCATCGCCGCCGGGTACCCGAACAGGGCAGCGACAGCAGCACCCGCCGGTATTACCCATTGGCCGGGTGACAGGACGGCGAGGACTATCGCGACACCAACCAGCATCACCCGTTGGGTGACTTCGATGGCAGAGATCTGTTTGAAGGCGAGATTCTTCTCCAGCAAAGCGGTCGGTAGTGCCTGGAGAGAAAACAGGAGTAGCCCGAAGACCAACAGACTCACCGTCAGGGGTTCGAAGCCGAAGGGAGAGAAAACAAGGCCCACAGCCAGGGCCAGCAGGGAAGCGGGGATCCAGAAGGCAAGCTGAAGCGCGATGCTGCCGCTCAGGTCACGGTCGCTGATCCGGTTCTTGATGAGGTACGCACCAAGCCCGAGATCGCCGAGGGCCGCACCGACCAGCACGACCGTGTTTACGTATCCGTAGAGCGAGAACTCGGCCGGGGTAAGGAGCCGCGGCAAAGCGACGATCCCGGCCACGGTGAACAGACCGACCAGGACCTGCCTGACACCGAGGAGCGCAGCTCCTCTTGCCGCGAAACCCTTTGCTTCGTCAACCGTCTCGCTGGCGGCGGCTTTCAAGGCCGTTCCGGCTCAGACCCCGGGAAGATCTCGACGAAGGCACGGTTGGAGTGGGGCGAGGCGTCGCCGGAAAGCTCGAGATCGCGCCTCGGATCGAGGCGGAGCTTCGCGTACCGGAACGCATTCCCGGGCCCGGGTTTCGCTTTGAGCACGGTGCTCGCCCTGAATGCCTCGTTCGCCTGCCGGAAATCCCCGTGGTATCTGACCCGATTGCGGTGTCCACCAGTCGCGGCCAGAGTCTCGAGTTCTTCTCCGGTAGGGAGTCCCCGTTCGATGTGCTCCTCCAGGAACCGGTGACCTTTGCCTGTGACTTCCCGGTACCAGACTGTGAGGTCCCGTTCGGCTTCGACATGCTCAGGGGATCCATAGGGGCAGGAGACGATCACACCCCGCCTGGCGACGCGCAGAAGCTCGTCAAAGTGGCGCTGCCTCAATTCACGGGGGATGTGTTCCAGCACATCGACGCTCACTGCCAGATCGAAACTCTTGTCCTCGAACGGGAGGGTCTTGCCATCGAATGTGTAGTCGGCATCTTCGCTCGCCATATTGACCGTTGTCACCGCCGCATCTGGCAGGAACATGGCAAGTTCACCCCGATTGCCGCCCACATCGAGGATCGAATCGGGACTGTCGGCCAGAGTGGCGATTATTGCGTGGCGTTCGAATGTATCGGGCGCCATCGTCCATTTATTGAGATTGACAGCGGACACGGAGTCAAGGGAGGATAGGCAACCGACGTGTAAGGGAGCAGACTGGGAAGATACGGGCGTGTTTCCTGACGAGCGGAAAATCAGGGTGCTGGCCCACGCGGACTCCAGAATCTTCTCTGGTGCGGAGTCTCTGTTTTGTGATGTTGTCAACGGTCTTTCCGGTGACGACCGCTTTGAAGTTGTCGCTTCGGCCCCGCCGGAGAATCCGGACCTGACCGCAGCACTCGCCGATGCGGCTGACTCCGGCCCGGTGCCGGTTTCCGCACAGCCTCTCCGGCTGGCGGCTTTCCACCTCTACGACCCGCGTCGGATCCTTGCGAGCAGGAAAGCCATGACCGAGGTTGACCCGGACGTGGTCTTTCTCAACCTGCCCAGCCCGGAGTACGGAGCGACTCCGCTACTGGCCGGGCTTGATCACGAAGTGCCGATCCTCGGCTTGGTACACATAACAGCGGGAATGAAAGAGCATGGGTTCAGATTCGGGGGTGCGAGGGAGCTGCTTTCCAGACGGGCGTTGAGGCGCCTTGACCGGGCTTGTGTGGTTTCTGATGCCGCGGCAGGATCCTTCCATGAACAGTGGGGTTCAAAGGACCGGCATCCTGCGCTGATCAGGCTGCGCGAGCCCGCGGTCACGCCAGAATCCCGCGAGCTCTCGCGACATCGTCTCGGGCTTCCCTCCGATGCCGGGGTGATCGGCATAGCCGGTCGGCTGACGGCCAAGCAGAAGGGGCATGACACCTTGATAGAAGCATCGGTTGAGATGCTCCGTGACAGGCCGGATCTGATCTTCGTGGTGGCCGGTGATGGTCCCGATCTGGCCATGCTTGAGGAGCAGGCAAGAAGCGCCGGGGTAAGCACTAACTGGCGGTTCCTCGGAGCGGTGCGACCGCTTGACAGCTTCTACGGAGCAATTGATCTGATCGCCATCCCTTCCCGGTTTGAAGGCCTGCCTCTGGTCGCGCTGGAGGCGATCGAGGCGGGTGTGCCCGGTGTTGCCAGTGCCGTTGACGGTCTGGCAGATGTCTGGCCGGCGGACTGGCGGGTACTGCCCGATGCCCCTGATGCTCTTGCCGACCGGCTGGCCGGTCTGCTCGAGGCTGACCCGGAAGAGCTCGATTCCGGGATCGTGGAAGCAAGGCAGCGGATGAATGCACATGTGACCGCCGATCCGTCCGATGATGTGAGCAATTTGCTGGCGGGAATGGTGTCCCATGCTTGACCGGCTCGGGATGAAGAGCTACTGGAGACTCGCCTTGCTGGTTCTTGGCGCGGCCGTAGTCCTCCTGGCTTCTTTTGGCATCGTTTTTGACGCGGCGGTTGAACGAGCCTGGGCAGTTTCGGCCGGCTTCCTTTTGCTCACGATTTCGTTGCTCGGCGCATCAAGAGCAACGGTGGTCCCGGTGATTCTCGCGGTTACCGCGCTCGTCTTTGCCGGCTTTTCCGCGGTGGTGGCTGTGCCTGAATCGATTGAGACAGCTGCAGCCAGAGCCGAGACGCTGGACCCGGAAACCGTGAAAGCCGTCACACCTGCCGAGGGTTTCGTCTCGATGGGGGATGAGCTCGGGTTTGACTACGCCATGAAGGTCACCGGGCCTGCCAGTCTGGCAATGGTTTTCGCGTCCCTGATCGCCGCGGGACTGCTTGCCGCCCCGGGCGTCCGGCGGAGGCGCCAACCCTTCCGGATCGAAGCGGCCGGCAAGGCGCTGGTCGCGCTTGGTTTCCTGGGGGTCGTTGTCGCCCTGATCCGTTTCGCCATGACCCAGTTCCCGACCGATGATCTCTTTGCCAGTTTCAAGT
>JAGQUU010000094.1 GCA_020438345.1 Solirubrobacterales bacterium
GCCCAGCAGGAAGTTGATCTGGCGAAACGGATCGAACGCGGTGACATGGAGGCCAAGCGACAGATGGTCGAGGCAAACCTCCGTCTGGTCGTCTCGATCGCGAAAGGCTACCTTGGCCGCGGACTCAGCTTTCTTGATCTGATCCAGGAGGGTTCGCTCGGCCTGATCCGTGCGGTTGAAAAGTTTGATTACCGTCGTGGATATAAGTTTTCAACCTATGCGACCTGGTGGATTCGGCAGGCGGTGACCCGTGCGGTCGCGGACAAATCCCGCTCGATCCGTATCCCGGTCCACATGGTCGAGAAGCTGAACCGGGTTCATTTCGTCGAGCGGCAGCTTGTCCAGGATCTGGGCCGGGAACCTGAGCCACAGGAGATCGCAGCCGAACTTGGCTGGACGGTTCAGGAGGTTCGTGATGTCTGGCGGGTTTCACAGACCCCGGTTTCTCTGGAGAAGCCGGTCGGCGAAGGTGAGGAAACCGAACTGGTGGATCTGGTCAGGGACGAGAACCAGATGGAGCCCTTCGATGAAGCTTCGCTCAATCTTCGCGGTGAGAGTGTTCGCAGGGTTCTCGACAGCTTGCCGGAGCGTGAGCGTGATGTTCTCGTCATGCGGTACGGGCTTGGCGGCATGAACCCCCGGACCCTCGAGGAATGTGGTGAAGCTTTTGGTGTGACCAGGGAAAGGGTCCGTCAGATCGAAACTTCTACCCTGAGGAAGATCAAGTCATTGCCCGAGGCCCAGGGCCTCCGCGAAGCCGGTTGACTTGACGAAGCCGGTTGACTGGAACTTCGGCCACAATCCGTGGCCGGATGGGGGAGACAGGATTCGAACCTGTGTAGGCAGAGCCAACTGGTTTACAGCCAGTCCCCTTTAACCACTCGGGCACTCCCCCGGCTGAGCCGGTCAGTTTATTGACCCGGCCCGGAACGGGTCAGCCCGCTACTCGAAACCGCGCGAGCTTCACCTGGTGGGTCGGAAAACCGGTCGGGTGGCCAGTTATCCGACCCACTGCACTTGGGCATACTTCGAGTCATGACTGACCGTGACCAGAGGGGCTTTGCATCCGACAACTGTTCCGGGGCACACCCGGCCATGCTCGAGGCGCTCGCCCGGGCCAATGACGGCCATGTCGGCTCCTATGGGGCCGATCCGGAGACCGCGCGCTTCGGTGAACTGGTCAGGCAGGAGTTCGGATCCGGAGCGGTCGGCTTTCCGATGCTGAACGGTACCGGAGCGAACGTCGCTTCTTTGCGGGCGATGGCCCGGCCACATCAGGCGGTGATCTGCCCTTCAACCGCCCACATTTCGATCGACGAGACGGCCGCCCCGGAAGCGATCGCCGGGGTCAAGCTGCTCACCGTAGACACCGGTGACGGCAAACTGACCCCGGAGCTCGCAGCGACCCGACTGGTTGATCCTGCCGATGTCCCTCACGCAGCCTGGCCGGTGGTGATCTCGGTTGCCCAGGCAAGCGAGGTCGGGACCGTCTATAGCCCGGACGAAATCCGGGCTCTGGCCGACTTTGCCCATGAGCACGAGATGCTGCTTCATATCGACGGCGCGCGGCTCGCGAACGCCGCCGCAGCGCAGGGTCTCGGACTGAACGAGATCAGCCTCGGGGCCGGTGCGGATGCACTCACTCTGGGGGCGAACAAGAACGGGGCGCTTTTCGGCGAGTCGGTGGTTTTCGCCGATCCTGACCTCGCCAGGGGTTTCGAGGTACTGCGGAAAGGCTCGCTGCAGCTCGCTTCGAAGATGCGCTTTGTTTCGGCCCAGCTCAATGCTCAACTCGAGGGTGAACTCTGGCGTGAGATCGCGGACCACTCGAACTCGATGGCCCGGCTGCTCGGTGACGGAATCGGCTGGACCGAGGGGGCCGAACTCGGCCAGCCGGTTGAAGCCAACATCGTTTTCCTGTCGATGGAAATCGCCCCGGCCCGGCGCCTGGTTGATGCCCTGGCCCCGCAATCGCCGTTGTTGTTCGAAGCCGGGGAGGCCGGGGTCATCCGGCTGGTCTGTTCCTGGGACACACAACCCGAAGACGTCGATCGACTGCTAGGGCTGCTCCGGGCTTCACTCATTCAGCCAGATTGAGGAATGGAGCGCTATATGGCCGATTCTTCAACCCAGATGGTTTCGGGCGGGGCCAGATGGTTTCGGGCGCGTATCGGCAGGTTCGGGTCGGAGTTGCTCCGGGATCAGTCGAGCAGGTTACGTTCGGTGGCCCAGCGGGTCAGTTCGTGGCGGGTCGAGAGCTGAAGCTTTCGAAGAGTTGAGCTTGTGTGCGCCTCGACCGTCTTGACCGAAATGCCGAGGCGGCGGGCGATCTCCTTGTACATGTAGCCACGGGCAATCAGGCGGAGGACCTCCTGCTCACGGGGGGTAAGAAGGTCGAGTTCATCGTCCAGGCCGCTTGAGGTGGCGCCGGCAAAGGCGTCGAGTACGAACCCGGCAAGCTGGGGGGAGAAGACCGCATCGCCCTGGTTGACCCGGATGATCGCGTCGATCAGGTCGGGGCCGGAGATCGACTTGGTTACGTAGCCGCGGGCACCGGCACGAATCACGCTGACTACATCTTCCGGGTCATCGCTGACCGAAAGGGCCAGAAACCGTGGCGGCCCGGAGGCAGAGCAGGGGGTGGCCGTTGAGCCGGAGGCGGCAGTTGCCCCGGATCCGGCAGGGGCGCGGGATCTGGCCGCGTCGACCTGCCCGGCTACTCGCCTGATCACTTCCACTCCGCCACCGTCCGGCATGTGAACGTCAAGCAGGACGACCTCCGGGGAGGTCCGGGCGATCAGCAGAACCGCATCACCGACGCCGTCGGCTTCACCCACAACTTCAACTCCGCCAACCAGTTCGGAGCGGACCCCGGCCCGGAAGATCGCGTGGTCGTCGACGATCGCAACCCTGACCGGAGCATCGGGATCGCCCGGCGTCTGCGGGGTACGCAGGGTTTCCGGATCTTCCGGGAGTTCCGGGTTGTCGAGGCAGTCGTTCATCTCGGGGGCTCACTCATTTCGGCTCCATGACAAGTTCGACTTCGGTTCCCTCGCCGGGAATCGACCTGATCTCAGCCGATCCGCCGTGGGCTTCCATCCGGCCGAGAATCGAGTCTCGCACCCCACGCCGGTCTGCGGGCACGGCGTCCGGATCGAATCCACGGCCCCGGTCGTGGATGAAAACCTCGATGCGCTTGTGGTCAATCTCCGCATAGAGCCGCACAGTCCCCGCATGGCCGGCGTGTCTGGCCGCGTTCGTCATCGCCTCGCGACTTGCGGCGACCAGAGCCACCGAATTCTCGTCGAGCGGACGATCACCCACAGTCACGGCATCGATCGGGACTTCGTAGCGTTCCTCGACGTCGGCCGCGACCGCTTTCAGAGACCCGGCCAGGGAGTCGGCCCGTTCGTTCTCGGTGTTGCCGGAGAGCCAGTCACGAAGTTCGCGTTCCTGGCGCCGGGCGAGGGTGGAGATGCGCCGGCTGTCTTCGGGATTCTTCTGGATCAGAGCCAGGGTCTGGAGGACCGAATCATGGAGGTGGGCGGCGACCTCGGATCTTTCTTCCGATCGGATCCGCTCTGCGCGTTCGGCGCTGAGTTCCCGGGTCGACCTGACCCAGAGCGGCGCGGCAACCAGCCCGATCACGACAACCGCGGTCAGACCGGCGAGGACAACGTCGCCCCCGGCGCTGAGGGCCCCGTTTATGTAGAGGAAGAGCACGGCACCGCAGAGCAGCAGGGCGACGCCAACCCCGCCACGGAAAGGGCCGAGCAGGGAGCGGCGTCGAGCGGCCCTGCTGGCTGGTTCCGGGATTTCCTCCGCTTCGCGTTCGACCCGGTCCCTTGCTGATTCGCTGAACTGCCTCCAGATCAGCGCTGCTCCGGCGGCAGCGATCACCAATGGCCAGACCAGAGAATCCGACCACCAGACTCCGGTCTCGCGAAAGATGAAGAGCAGGCCGAGAGTGGCGAAGCCGGCCCCCGCACCGACTGCCCAGGATCCTCTGAACCGGCGGGGTGGGGTCGGCGAACGCAGCCGGCTCCGGCTGCCCTGCCGGGGTTTCCAGCGGCGGACGATCGGTGCTTCACCGGCCACTGGCAGGGCAACCCAGAAGAGGCCGTAGCCGATCGCTGCCACGCCACCGGTCACGATGACCAGGATCACGGTGACCACCCGGACCAGGGTCGGGTCAACCCTCAGGCGAAGCGCGATGCCGGAGCAGACCCCGGCAAGCAGTCCGCCATCGCGATCACGCTGAAGCCGCTTGTCCGGGGAGTCGTTCAGGCGCCTGCCTTCGACTCTTGCCGACCCTTGGCCGGTCCGGGCTGTGGGGAGCAGGCTTCACGGGCACGGTTCCGTGCGGCGGCTGAATTCGCGGAATCACGCCCTGTCTCGCCATCTTCGAAACTGCCGCCGCGACCGTTCTGGCGCCACTGGGTGTTGTCAACGACTTCGAAAGCGCCCAGCTTGAAGTCTGCGTCCAGATCGAGCATCGGACCAGCGAACCTGGTTCCCGGATTCCGGTTCAACGGTCCGGCGACTTCCTCGTGAATGTCCAGACCGTTCGACTGGTTCCCCCGGATGTTGGAAACGCCGACTTTGCCGGTCACTTCACCGTTCACACAGACTTCATCGGGAACGATGATCGAAGTCAGCCCCATGCCGCTGCTGACCGGGAGCCGAAGTTCACGGTGCCGGCTGAACTCGAACTCGCGCAGGTCAATGGTCATGTTTCCTGCGGCCATCTTGTAGCCGTCATCGGGAACATCGACCATTGAGAGCGGCGTCTTGTTGATATCGCCGTAGCTGCCGTCGACGCGGAGGTCGGCGATCGAGACTACGGCCATCGGCAGGGTCACGGCGACTGCCGCGGCGAGCAACCACAGCGAGAGCTGTCGGCGTCCGCGCAGGCCCGCGAAAATCATGCCAGCGCCGAGGACGATCACCAGGGCTGCCATCGGTACGCCACCGAACAGGGCGGTGGTCCCGGCCGAGAAGACGAAGAGGACGCAGAACAGGGTCAGCGCGGTCAGGCCGATCGCGAACCAGACCATGATCTTGCCGACGGTCGACGGGCCGTCATCCCGAACGGGAGAGGGACCTTGTGCTTCAGCCGCGTTGGGTCCCTTTTCGCGGTCGCTGGATCCGGCGGCCCGGCCGGACCCGGCACCGGGGTACATCTGCCGGGTCTCCATCACTTCGGTTGAGAGCTGGGTGGGGGATTCGGCGTAGGAGACGACTTCGGTTGAAGTTGCGGGGGGTGCTTCATTTCCCCGGGAGGATCGGGTAGTGCTTGCGGCGACAGCCTGGGGAGAGGCGGGCCCGGTGGAATCCCTGTCACGACTGAACGCGCCTGAGGCGAACAGCCAGAGCAGGACGCCACTGGCTGCGACCCAGAAGAGGATCCCGAAGACCGTGCCGGGCCAGAAGCCGAAGATCCAGGTGGCAAAACCACCTGAGTCGGCAGTCGCGAGCGCAATGATCCCGACTATCGCGGCGAGGCCGATCATCTGGTTGCGGCGCTTCGTTTCGATCGGCGGCATCGGCTGTGAGGGATCACCTTCGACCGGCATCACAGCGAGCAGCACGACGTAGGCGAAAAGCCCGAGACCACCGAAAGCGAGGCTGGCCAGAAACGCGATCCGGACAAAGATCGGATCGACTTCGAATCGGCTGGCGATCCCGGCCGCGACGCCGCCGACATACCGATCGGTGCGGGAGCGGGTGAGTTTCTTGGGAGGAGACTGTTCGTTCATGTGTCGAGGTTGACGGTCGGCGCCGACCCTGTCGATTGGGAATGACCCTTAGATGGCATCAGGGTTGACCCCCGGTGCGTAGTCGGTTTTCCGCCTACGATCCTTTCAGGTGACTTCTACATACGGGACAGATCAACGAATCACGATCAACGAACTGGCCGAACGGACCGGGATGACCGTGCGGAATATCCGCGCTCATCAGTCCCGCGGCCTGCTCGATCCCCCGACGGTGGTGGGGCGAACGGGCTACTACAACCGGGTTCACATCGACCGGATCGACCTGATCAGGGAACTCCAGGAGGAGGGCTTCAACCTCGAAGCGATCCGCCAGATCCTCGCGACCGCCGGCGAATCTCCGGGGGAGCTGCTCCAGTTCACCCGGGATGTTCGCGCCCCTTACGAGGATGAGCAGCCGGAAGTCATGACCCTGACCGAGATTGCCGCGCCGTGGGGTGACATCGAGTTCGATGAGGGTCGGCTGCGGCGCTCGGAAGATCTCGGTCTGATGAGACCACTCGGCGATGGCCGCTTTGAGGTTCTTTCCCCGAAGCTGCTCAAGGCCGGGCATGAGCTGGCCGCGATCGGAGTGCCGATGGATGACTGTCTCGACACGCTCGAGATTCTGAAAGAGCGATCGACCGCGGTAGCCGAGATCTTCATCGGTCTCTTCGACGAGCAGGTCTGGGAGCCATTCGACCGGGCCGGCCGCCCACGTGACCAGTGGCCAGCGGTTCGCGACTCGCTCAGGCGGCTCCGGCCACTCGCCTCCGAGGCTTTCATAGCTTCACTCCAGTTCGCCATGGAAGAGGTTTCCGAAAAAGCGATCTCGAAGGGCATCCGCCGCGACCTTGGTGAGGGAGACTAGGGACGCGCTTCAGGCTCCGCCACGGTAAAGTTCCCGCTTCCGCCCGGATAGCTCAGTAGGTAGAGCACTTCCATGGTAAGGAAGGGGTCAGCGGTTCGAATCCGCTTCCGGGCTTGACCGCTTCCGGACCCGACAGGTCCGGGCCGTGGGACCGGGATTTGAGGTTTTCTAAAGGAAGCTCGGCTACTGTTCCGGTTCTCTGTGAGTGGAATGTCTACGACAGTCAAGCCCGAGACGCCAAAGATGGGCACCGGCCAGCGGGCTGCGGTGATCGCGGCTGCTGCGATTTTCGTCGGGGTTGCGGTCTGGGGTCTGACCGCCTGCAACCGTGACGGAGACCCCGTTTCACCTGTCTCGTCCACTCCGCTCGCCTCGGTTGATGCCCGCATAGTCAGCGATAGCGAAATTGCCAGCCTCCCGGCCGAGGCCGGGCATGAGGTCTTCTGGGCCGGACCCGTCACCGGTAGTGAGATCGAGTTCGCAAATGATGACGCCGGCAATGTGCATATCCGCTACCTGACCGACGGGGCAGAAGCCGGGGAGCCGTCACAGGCTTATCTCAACATCGGGTCCTACCCTTTTCCCGGCGCTTACGAAGCGACCCGGAATCTTGCCAACGGCAAGGGTCTGGTCCGGGTTACCGAGCATGGCGGGGTCGGGTTCTTCGACCCATCCAATCCGTACAGCGTGATCATCGCGTGGCCGCAACAGCCGAATCTCCAGATCGAGGTATATGACCCGGAGAAGAACCGCGCACTCGAAATCGTCCGCAGTGGCGATATCGTGCCCGTGCCCTGATTTTCGCCTGGATAATTTTCCCTCTCGTCCTGCTGGCGCTGAGCGTCGGTCTCGGCCTGCTGGCTGAACTCGCCCGCGGTCGGAAGCTGCCGTGGACCCTGCTCCCGGCGACCGGCTTTTCGGCGATCATCGCGGTCGGCGGGATCATCACCTGTTTCCCCGCGCTGGCGGAATTCACAACGGGGGCAGTGACAGGCCTTGCGGTCGCCGGCTATGTCGCCTTGTTTACCGGCGGGCCACGGGGACCGGCGAGGAGCTTCAGCTGGCCGAAGCCGCGCTCGTCAGTGGCCTGGCCGATCGCCGCCGCAGTTGCTGTGTTCTTCGTCTTCGGTGCTCCGATCGTCCTCTCCGGTTCAGCGACCTTCGCCGGCTACATCAAGCTTGATGACACCTCGACCTGGCTCGCCTTCACCGACCACGTGCTGGCCCACGGGCATTCAACCTCGATGCTTGCGCCGTCCAGCTATGAGGCGACGGTCCAGATCAACCTCGACGCCGGCTATCCACTCGGAGCATTCATTCCGCTTGGAGTCGGTCACGAGCTGACCGGCCAGGATTCGGCCTGGCTCTTCCAGCCTTACCTGGCCCTGATGGCGGCGGTAATGTCGCTGGTCTTTTACGAGCTGGCCCGGCCGGTAATCCGGGACCACCGGCTGCGGGCAGGCGCGGTCTTCATTGCAGCGCAACCTGCTCTCCTGGTTGGCTACGCGTTCTGGGGCGGGATCAAGGAAGTCGCGACCGCGCTGCTGGTCTCGATCCTCGCGGCCGGCGCGGTTGGGCTGGTCAGTGATTCGAGAGTGCGTAGCGCCGTTGTGGTTCCGGTTCTCGCTGGCGCCGCACTTATCGGGGTGATGGGAGCCGGCGGTCTGCCGTGGCTGGGCGGGATCATGGCCGGTACTGCGTTTCTGATGTTCGCGTCGGTCTGGAAGATGCGTCGCGCCGGGGGTCAGATTTCTGGTCCGGTCAAGACGATGCTGATCGCCGGCGGGATTGCTCTGGTCGGGGTGGCGGTGATCGGCCTGCCGACTGTCTTCGCGGCCGGTCAGCTTTTCTCTCCGAACCAGGACGCGCTGACCAAGAGTTCCGAGGAAATGGGCAATCTCATCCGGCCGCTCGGAATCGCCCAGTACGTGGGCCCCTGGCCGGTCGGGGATTTCCGGTTTGAGCCAGCGTCCAGCCTGGCCAGCCTCCTGACGTCGATTCTTGTATTCGCGACCGTCCTTGCGGCGGGGTTCGGTCTGGTTGCTGCGGTCAACCGCCGGGCCTGGGGGCTGCTCCTGCTCACCTTCGGGACGGGGCTCGGGTCGTTCGTGGTCTGGTACGTCGGCTCGCCCTGGGTGCAGGGCAAGGCTCTGGCCACCGGAACGGCCTCTTTCCTGATTCTGGCGATGGCCGGTATCGGCTACCTGCTCGGTGCTGGGTCGAAGGCTGAGGTCGACGGTGAGGTTGAGGGTTTGGTTGAGGGTCGATCCGGACCCTTCCGGGGCCTGTCGGTGAACTGGCTCAGAACGATCGGTGCGGTGCTCCTGATCGTGCCCTGCGGCATCCTCGTTTCGAGCGCATTGGCCTACCACGAAACCTGGCTGGCGCCGAAGGATCAATTGGCGGAACTCTCCGAGATCGGCGAGGATTTCAAGGGTCAGGGTCCCGCTCTCATGACCGAGTACCAGGCCTACGGCGTGCGTCATTTTCTGCGCAAGCTGGATGCCGAGGGAGCGTCGGAGCTGCGTCGGAGAGTGATCCCGAGGCTTGACGGCGAGGAAACCGGGAAGGGTGCCTGGTCCGACACCGATGAGCTGGTTCTCGATCCGGACCAGCAGGGAGTGTTCACCTATCGGACCCTGGTGCTGCGCCGAAACCCCATGCAGAGCCGTCCGCCTTCGCCCTACGAGCTGGTCAGGCGCGGAACGTATTACGACGTCTGGCAGCGGCCGGAGAGCTTCGATGCCGCCAGCATCATTCGTCACCATCCACTCGGAGGCGGTTTCCAGCCTGCCGCCATTCCGAACTGCGCGGTAGTCCAGGGGGTCGCGGACCAGGCAGGACCGAACGGTGAAGTTCTGGCGGCAGAGCGTGATCCGAACGCGATCGCTGACCTGACCGGGTATCCGTCCGACTGGGTCCTTGATCCGGTCAACAGGACTCTCACTCCGCTTTCCGATGGCACCGCCAGCGGCAGCGTGTCGGTGCCGGTCGCCGGCCGCTACAAGGTCTGGGTGGGGGGATCTTCGCGTGGCAGGGTTTCGGTCGAGATCGGCGGTCAGGATGCCGGTTCGGCTCGTGGCCTGCTCAACAACAACGGCCAGTTCATCAACCTTGGCGAACTTGAATTTGAGGCGGGCTCGCTGCCCGTCGCAATGACCTACGAACGGGGCGGAAACCTTCGACCGGCAACTGGCGGGTACCCCTTCGGCATCGGCCCGGTCGTGCTTGAACCGGTCGGCGACCCCTCAATCGTCAGGGTCGCGCCAGCGAACGCACAGAAACTGTGTGGCCGTTCGCTGGACTGGATCGAAGCTGTCCGCTGACCACGACCGGTCACTTTCAGATGAACCGCCTTGGAGCATCAGTGGAAATGGGCTCGTCGACTACCTAAAAACATCTCTGTTTGTGTTTGAGAACCCGGTCAATCGGGTTTATGGCGTACCCAATTGTTTCTCTAACTTTGGCTTCACGGCGGGAAAAAGTGCGCTACTCTCCGCTGTCCGAGGAACCATGAATAGTACGGTTTCGTCCGATTTCAACCCGTAAGGGAGTACGAACAGTGAGATTTCGAGAGCCCGGCGCAGGGGCGTCTGACCAGTACCGGAGTATTTCCGGATTTCGCATCGCAATTCTCGCCTTCCTGGCTTCGCTGACCTTCCTTGCGGGAACCAGTGCCGTCGCAGAAGCGGCTGTCTTCTCTGTGAACGACGATATTTCCGGGAGCGGCCCGGGTGGCGCGAACTGCGCTGCCCCGGACTACTCGAAGATCCAGGACGCGATTGACGCCGCCACGCCAGGTTCGACGATCCTGGTCTGCGACGGCACCTACACCGAACCCGACAACCAGGTCCTGATCGACAAGAGCGTGGACATCATCGGCAACGGTCCGGGCAACTCGATCATCGACGGCCAGAACGGTACGGCCCTGCCGATGGCTGGCCTGGTCCGGACGACCAGCAACACCAATGGTTCAGTCACGTTCGAGGGCTTCACGATCCAGAACGCGGGTGGGACCACCCCTTCGGCGATTCGCTTCGCTATTCACCTCAAGGGTGACGACCCTGGTCTATACGAGTTCTCCGACCTCGAGATCATCGGTCGTGGTTCCGGCGGCATGGACTACGGCATCTACATGGAAGGAACGCTGACCCAGGACGTCAACTTCCATGACAACTCGATTACCGGCACCGACTACAACCCGATCCTGGTGGAGCGGGCCACCGGTGCCGTGACTATCGAGAACAACGTGATCGCCAAGGATCCCGCAACCGGTTCGGCCGCGATCTTCTGGATGACCCACCTGGGGACGAATGTGAACAAGCTGCTGCGGATCGCCGGAAACACGGTCAACGCCCAGGGTTCAACCGGGATTGCCGTGCAGACCGGATTCCAGTTGCTGGCCGGTGGCACCCTCGACTCAGTCGAGATCGAAGACAACCATGTATCGAACTTCAGTGGTGCGGGTATCGCAGTCCAGAACGTCACCGCAGCACCTGGCACTTCAGGGTTGATCACCGATGCCAAAGTCACAGGCAACACCTTCGGTTCCAGTCTCGCGGGTGCCAACGGCGTTCGTGTCCGGGGGTTGATCGGTTCAGCCGAGGTAACAGGCAACAACATCCCCGGTGTCAGCACCGGTGTCGGGGTCGGCGCCTTCAACACTCACGAACCAGCGAGCGTGAAGGTGAACTTCAACCGGATCGTCAATAGCGCGACCACCGGGCTGAGCAACACCGCCACGGTTTCTGTTGATGCGGAAAACAACTGGTGGGGCTGCAATCTGGGCCCGAACAACGCCGGCTGTGATTCGGTGACCGGAACCGCAGATTCCAACCCCTGGCTGGTCCTCGGAATGAGCGCAAGTCCGAACTGGGTCACCGCGAACGGGAATAACACGGTTACCGCCAGCCTGACCCAGAACTCGATGGGTGCCAATGTGGGTCCGGGCTTCCCCGACACAAGTGTCGGCTTCACTGCCTCTCCCGGATCGGTCAGCCCGACTTCGGCCGATACAGCAGCCGGCCAGGCGAACACCATCTTCACGGCACCGAACCTGAACGTCCCGGTGACCATCACGGGGACGCTCGACAACGCCAGCGTCCCGCTCAACCTGCTGGTGGGTGGCAACCTCGTGGTCAATGACGACACCTCCGGTAACGGTCCCGGTGGCGCTGACTGCGCCAACCCGGACTACTCGAAGATCGAGGACGCGATCGACGTCGCTGCACCCGGTGCGACGATCCTGGTCTGCGACGGCACGTACACCGAACCCGACAACCAGGTCCTGATCGACAAGCCGGTGGACATCATCGGCAACGGTCCGGGTAACTCGATCATCGACGGCCAGAACGCGACGACTCTGCCGACCCAGGGGACGGTCCGTACGAACTACAGCACCAACGGTTCGGTCAGGTTGGAGGGCTTCACTATCCGCAATGCGGGCACAAACAGTGCCAGCCCGACCGCGGTGCGCTTTGCGGTCTACCTGAAGGGTGATGACGCAGGCACCTTCGATCTCTCGGACCTCGAGATCCTTGGTCGCGGGGCCGGTGGCCGTGATTACGGCCTCTACATGGAAGGCCCGACGTTGACTCAGGACGTCAACTTCCATGACAGTTCGATTACCGGCACCGCCTTCAATCCGATCCTGGTGGAACGGGTTGAAGGCGCAGTGACGATCGAGAACAACGTGATCGCCAAGGATCCAGCTGGAGCATCGTCGGCGATCTACTGGTTCACCCACCTGGGGACGAACGTGAACAAGCCGGTGAGGATCGCCGGAAATACGATCAACGCCCAGGGTTCAACCGGGATCGTCGTTCAGACCGGATTCCAGTTGCTGGCCGGTGGCACCCTCGACTCAGTCGAGATCGAAGACAACCATGTCTCGAACTTCAGTTCCCTCGGCATTGTCGTCCAGAACATCACTCAAGCCCCTGGCACCACGGGCGTGATCAACGACGCCAGGATTTCCGGCAACTCGTTCAGCGCGAGCCTCCCGAACGCCTACGGCATTCGAATCCGGGGTCTGGTCAACACGACTGAGATAACCGGCAACAACATCCCCGGAGTCAGCACTGGCGTCGGAGTCGGCCCATACAACACTCCCTCGCCAGGCAATGTGAAAGTGAATTTCAACCGGATCGTCAACAACTCGACAGCCGGACTGAACAGCACATCTGTCAACCCGGTTGATGCCGAGAACAACTGGTGGGGTTGCAATGAAGGTCCGAACAACCCCGGCTGTGGATCGGTCACCGGCAGCGGGAGCAGCGGTGTTGATTTCAATCCATGGGTGGTGCTCAAGGCTCAACCGACGCCTCCCGGCACCCTCGCCCTGAACGGAATCAGGCCGATCAATACGTCGCTCGATACAAATAGCGACGGTGGCTCGGCGCCGCTTCCGCCGGCGGCGAATCTGCCGGTGGCCTACGCGACCTCCAGCGCACTTCGCGGTTCGGTCAGTCCGGCTTCCGACAATCTCTCGAACGCCGGTACCTCCGCCACCACAGTGACTAACCACGGTGTCAAGGGGTCGGTAACTATCGGCACCACCGTTGACAACGAGACGGTGAACAACATCTTCAACGTCGACGGCCCGCCCCAGACGCTCTACGTCGGCGATCCCGGGATTGACGCGGCCAACAACTGCCTGGTTCAGGCCTCGCCCTGCGCGACACTCCAGTATGCGGCGGACCTTGCTGGCAGCGGTGACACGATCCAGGTAGGTCCCGGCACCTTTACCGGTGGTGCGAATGTGAATTCGATCAACCTCACGATCAAGGGTTCCGGCCAGGGTGTCACGACCATCCAGGCCCCGAACACCCCTCTGACCAGTTGCGATCAGGATTACGCCTGGACCGGCGTGATCTGCTTCTGGAACTCGACCTCGACGGTGCGTGACCTGACCGTTGATGGCGACGGTCAGGGAATCAACGGCCAGAACAACCGCTTTGCCGGCATCCTGTTCGCCCGTTCTGGCGGACTGGTCAACAACGTCGAGACCGAGGGCACCAGAGCACCGACTCTCACCGGAACCCCCGGCTGGGGTTACGGCATTTCCCAGACCAACGGCAACAACACTCCCCGCAAGCTTCGGGTCAACGGTTCGTTGATCCACGACTTCCAGAAGGGTGGCATCTACGCCGCGCTGGCCGGTGTCGTTGACGGCAGGTTGACCCTGGAAGTGACCGACACCGAAATCACCGGTGCCGGCATGACCACTGCAATTTCCCAGAACGGCATTCTGGCTGACAACAACACCAGGGCGGTCATCAGCGGCAACCGCATCGAGGGCTTCGGCTGGATCGGTTCGCCGGCAGTCGCGACTTCGATCGGCATCCTGACCCAGCCGGTCAGCGGTGCGGAAATTTCGGACAACGAGATCGTGGATACCCAGACCGGGATCCACGCCGGTTCAACTGATGGTGACGGCCAGTTCACAATCACCGGCAACCGCTTCACCGGCCAGGCTGACACCAATCCGAGCTACCCGTATACGACTTCGATGTATCTCTACGAAGGTGACTTCACAATCGCCGGAAACTACATCGACACACAGATCGGCACCAACGTTGTCGAGATGAACGGCATCGAGTTGAATGGCCCCGCCACTGCGCGGATCGATCGCAACTCGATTGTCGGGCAGACCAAGGGAGTCTGGGCCTACGGCGAGAATGTCAATGACCTTGACGTCCGGCTGCAGGGCAATCGGATCGCTGGTAATGACGCGGGTCTGGTCAATGATTCGGTTGACCCGATCATGGCCCGCAACAACTGGTGGGGATGCAACGCGGGTCCCGGTTCTCCGGGCTGCGACACGATCCAGGGTTCGAATCTCAACGACGTGACCTCGAATCCTCGACTGATAATGGGCATCAAAGCCTCACCGAACACGATCTACTCTGATCAGGACGAGTCGGACATCACGGTCAACTTCCTGCGGAACTCTGCCGGCAATCAGCCTGAGGTCGGCTTCCCGGTCTCCGAAGTCGAATACGCAACCAATTTGGGCAATATCGGCCAGTTTGCTGACACCGTGTCGGGTGTTGCGACATCGGCCCTGACGTCCGATGGGAACGACGGAAACGCCACGGTGAGCGCCACACTCGACGGGCAGGACTTGACCATCCCGGTCGTGATTCAGCTCGCACCCGACGGACCGACCGGCGCGACGGGTGAAACCGGTGCTACTGGCGAGACCGGTGCGACGGGTGAAACCGGTGCGACGGGTGAGACCGGTGCTACAGGCGAGACTGGTGCCACGGGCCAGACCGGCGCGACCGGTGAAACTGGTGCGACGGGCGAGACCGGTGCCACGGGCCAGACCGGCGCGACAGGCGAAACCGGTGCGACGGGCGAAACTGGTGCGACCGGTGAAACTGGTGCGACGGGTGAAACCGGTGCGACGGGTGAGACCGGTGCTACAGGCGAGACCGGTGCTACAGGCGAGACCGGTGCTACAGGCGAGACTGGTGCCACGGGCCAGACCGGCGCGACCGGTGAAACAGGTGCGACGGGCGAGACCGGCGCGACCGGTGAGACCTGTGCTACAGGCGAGACTGGTGCCACGCGCGAGACCGGCGCGACAGGCGA
>JAGQUU010000095.1 GCA_020438345.1 Solirubrobacterales bacterium
ATGACCAGTGGCAGCGCGATCAGGAAGATCGATGTCTCGCCGTAGGCTGAAAGCAGCCGGTCAAAGGTGACTCCCGGAAGAAACACATTCGATGGGATCGCGAGCTGGGCCCGCATGAGCAGCAGTTCAAGCGCCGCGAGGAAGAGCGAGCCGAAGCCGGCGGCAATCAGGATCCGGCCAATGTCCTTGTGGTCAGGACTGGTCGAAAGGCTGATCCAGCGAGCGTCGCGGGGCGCGGGGCCTCCCGACGACACTTCGGGGCGGGTCGGCGGCATCGTCTGGGGATAGCTGGAAGTGCGGCTCATTCGGCGTCGGCGCTTTCGGTCTCGTTGTTGTTGGCGGCCCCGGCCTTCTCGGCCTGGTCAGCTGCTTCTTCAGACTTCTCGCGGGATACCCGGAACTCTGCCTCGACTTTGTCCTGAGCGAGCTGGATTTCCTTCTTCAACCGTTCGGTCGCGATTTCGTATGCGGCAGGTTCGAGCACCTCGACTTCGATTTCCATCGTGTCGTAGCCCTGGCCTGAGAACACAGACGAACGGCTGTTGTAAACGGCGGGTTCATCGGCCCGGAAGTAGACGTGATTGGTCTTCCCGGGTACTGCCTGGGCCTTTCCAGTGAGTTCGGGCACGTTCCAGCCGTGAATCACGTCGGTGGAAACGAGGTTGAGCTGGACCGTGACACCGGCTGGCACGATCAGGCGGCGAAAGCTGAAGGCACCATTCGGATAGTCGAAACGCCAGAGCCACTGCTGGCCGGTGGCCCGGATTTCGAGGGGCTGGCCTTTGACCTGGCCCGAGACGGTCTCGTTGCTGACCGGGATTTCACGGGACTTGTCGGAAAAGACCGTGGCAACAACGAACAGGGCGAGGGCGAAGATGCCGAATCCGACCGCCAGCCTGGTCTGCGAGACCCGCTTGCCGTTCCCGGCCCCAGTAACCCTGCTGCGCGGCCGTGCGGCCCTCACGATCGCCAGGTTGACAACCACGATCACCGCAAGGATCACGACGAAGAGGATCCAATGCAGGGTGTTCGCATCGCTGATTCCCGGCGAACCAGCTTCCGGGTTCAGGGAAAGCGCCATTGCCGGTGATGCGTTCAACGCGAACGCGAGGAGCATTCCGGCAAGCGAGATGAACAGAGACACTGGTTTTCTGGATCGAGAACGCAAGACGTGCGCCATTCTAATCGCAGGAGCGGAGCCTGCGCCGCGTCGTCGCATACCCTGTCACTTCGGGATGAGATTGCCGGCCTCATTCATGCCCCGGAGCTCCGGGAAACGAACCGCAGTGCGACTCGCTGCGGTTGGTGCCCTTGCAGCTGCGGTGATCGTGCCGCATGTGCGCCGGCAACTGAAGATTCCGACCGCCGTCACCGTCGCTTCGACCATTTCCGCGCCGCTTGCGATCTCGGTTCTCTGGCCTCGCTCCCGGCGGCGGGATCTCGGACTTTTCGCGGCCCAGATGTGGGCCTTCGCCGTCTGTCACGAGCTTCCCTACGATGATCCGAAACGCCTTCGCGAGCGACTGCGGATCGAGTATCCGATCAGGATCGATCGCTGGATCGGTCGCGGGGTACTGCCGAATGCACGTCTCCAGAAATGGCTGCATCAGGGCCGATTCGGCAACAACCTGACCGTGTTCGCCGCCTGGACTCACTGGTTCTGGTTTGTCCAGCCGTACGTGGCGATCTTCTGGATTTTGATCCGCAACAACGAAAAGTTCCCGCAGTCGGCCCGTCAGCTTGCCGCGACTTTCGACATCGGTTGTGCCATGTACTTCCTGATTCCGACCGCTCCGCCGTGGTGGGCTGCGGAGAACCGGTACATAGATCCGGAGATCGCCGAAGAGCATGTGAAACGGGTCATGCTCGAATACGGAGAGAAACTCTGGGGCCCGGCCTGGACGAGGATTTTCGGAACCCTGGGTTCGAACCCCTGGGCCGCGATGCCGTCGCTTCACTTCGCGACGGCGCTGATGGCGGCGATCCTGCTGAGTGATGCGGGGGGCAAAGTGGAAGGGACCCTCGGCTGGGCCTATGCGCTATCGCTCGGTTTCGCCCTCGTATACCTCGGTGAGCATTACGTGACCGACCTGTTGGCGGGGGCCGGGGTCGTGCTGATCGCCCGCAAAGGTGAACCACTCGCCCGCCCGGTCGTCCACCTGATCAATTCGCGTCTGCGACGGCTAGAGGCGATCGCGGCCAACTGATGAGTGTTGAGCCTGGCCGTACGCCGGCCGAGATGGAAGAAGATGAGGGTGACGGCCTTCCCGCCTTCACGACAAGGGGGATAATCCAGACCGTCGCGATCATCATTGTCCTGATCGTCGCGATCTACTTCTTTCTGCCGAAGCTGGCCGGCTTCGGGGATGCGATCGGCATGCTCGGTGAAGCCAATCCGGTCTATGTGGCGGTGGCGATCGGCTTCTGCATCCTCTCGTTTGTCACCTATATCGCCTTGTTTCGCGCGGTGGTCGGCGGTGAGTCCTTTCCGATCTCCTGGCGTGAGGCCTACGAGATAAACATGGCGGGCTTCGCGGCCACCCTGCTCTTTTCAGCTGGCGGGGCGGGCGGGGTCGTGCTGACCTATTGGGCGCTCAGGCAAGGCGGCATGGAACGGCGGGATGTCGGCACCCGGATGGTTGCCTTCATTGTGCTCCACTATCTGTTCTACCCCTTGGCAGTCGTTGTTTTCGGCATCCTGCTGCGGACCGGGGTCCTGCACGGATCCACCACGGTTTCCCTAACGATCATTCCCGCGGCGGTCGCCGGATTGCTGATGATCGTCTTCGGTGCGCTCGCGCTACTTCCGTCCGATGTCGAACGACGAATTGTCGGTTTCGCGAAACGGCATTCCGGCGTCAAGTTCCTCGCCAGGCTGGCGACCGTTCCGGCAATGCTGGCCGATGGCACGAGAGCCGCTTTGCGCCTGGTTGCCAATCCTTCCCGGGCGGGGTTGGCCGTGGTCGGGGCGGTCGGCTTCTGGGCCGCGAACATCGGCATCCTCTGGGCGTCGTTCAAAGCTTTCGGTATCGCGATACCGCTGGGAGTTGTGGTCATGGGCTTCTTCATCGGCATGGTGGCCAACCTGATTCCCTTTGTTCCGGCCGGAGTCGGGGCAGTGGACGCCGGCATGATCGGGACCTTTGTTCTGTTCGGGTTTCCCGAGGAGGAGGTCTTCGCCGCAGTACTTATCTATCGGCTGGTTGCCTTCTGGATGCCGATCCCGCCCGGGGTCGTTGCCTTCTTCCAGCTGCGGAACACGGTAAAACGCTGGAAGCGGGACGGGCTTCCGGTTGACCGGCCCCCCAAACCCGGACTGATCGAAGAGATTCTCTGACGGCAAGCGTAGGCTCCGGCGGAGCGATACACTTACTTCATAAAGTAAAGTAATGGACTCGGAAACCCCGAATCAGGAAACAGGAAGCTGGTAATGAGCGAGACCGAAGTCGAAAACATCATCATCATCGGCGGCGGACCGGCCGGTTATACGGCTGCCCTCTACGCGGCAAGGGCGGAACTCAGTCCCCTTGTATTCGAAGGCTTTCAGTGGGGAGGCCAGCTCCAGAACACGACCGACGTCGAGAACTTTCCCGGTTTCCCCGAAGGCATCATGGGTCCGGAGATGATGACCAGGTTCAGGGACCAGGCTGAGCGCTTCGGCGCCCGACTGGTCACCGATGACGTGGACAAGGTCGAGCTGACCGACGGTGGCATTCACAAGGTCTATCTCGGCGACGAAGTGCATCTGGCCAGGACGGTCATACTCGCGATGGGTGCCGAACCAAAGCGGTTGGGCATCCCCGGTGAAATGGAAATGGCCGGGCGGGGCGTCTCAACATGCGGGGTCTGCGACGGAGCCTTTTTCAAAGACCGCTCGACGATGGTCATCGGCGGCGGCGATTCGGCCATGGAAGACGCGGTCTTCATCTCCAAGTTTGCCTCCAGCCTCGACCTGGTTCATCGGCGCGACGAGTTCCGGGCCTCGAAGATAATGCAGGAGCGAGCCGAGAGCCTGCCCAACATTGCCCTGAAGACACCCTGGGCACCGGAAGAGTTCGTGGCCGGTGAAGACGGGGCTCTGGAAAAGGTGCGGCTGAAGCATTCGGAAAGCGGCGAGGTTGAAGAAGTACCGGTTGACGGTGCCTTCGTGGCTATCGGCCATATTCCGCGGTCCGAGCTGGTAGTCGGCCAGATCGATACCGACGAAGAGGGCTACGTGAAGACGAAAGACGCCTCGACCGAGACCAACCTGGCCGGGGTCTTCGCGATCGGCGACCTGGTCGACCGCACCTACCGCCAGGCGATCACCGCTGCCGGTTCAGGATGCAAGGGCGCCCTCGACGCGGAGTGGTACCTCCGCGACCACGCCTAGGGGGACTCAGCTTCCACCGGGATCGAGGTCCTCCCTGAGGGCTTCGGCGAATGCCCTGGATGCGGCCTTCGTCTGTTCCCCGTTTACTTGGGGCAGGTCACGGCTGTCGACTCTCGAGACCGGGTGAGCCTCCCTCGTCGTCGA
Organism: Solirubrobacterales bacterium; assembly: GCA_020438345.1. Classification (GTDB taxonomy): domain Bacteria; phylum Actinomycetota; class Thermoleophilia; order Solirubrobacterales; family 70-9; genus 67-14. The sequence goes on from JAGQUU010000095.1 coordinate 4,517, forward strand.
GGCGAGGAATGACTCTTCGGCCTCCATCAGGGCGGCCAGCGGATACTCTCCCTCCTCGACGTCCATCCGTTCGACAATCTTGCGTCGGGTTATCGAATCGAGCACGCCCGCCTCAAGGGAGGGGGTCCGCAGCTGCCCCTCTCTGGTGGTCCAGAAGATCGATGAAGTCGGCGGTTCCAGCACGATGCCGTCGGGTCGGACCAATAGTGCTTCACCGGCACCGGACTTCCTGGCGATCCGGGTCGCATGCATGTTCGCTCCATATGAAAGTGACTTGACCCCGGTCAGGATCCCCGTTGGGGAATAGGTGACGGAAGCAAGCGTGATCGTCGGCGTGTGAGCCGGCAGTTCTTCAAGCGTCAGGATTCTCCGTCCGCTGCGGGTCACGACCAGCCGGATAAGGCAATCGTCCGGTCCGGCTGAAACCAGGCGGTCCGCCTCGGCTTCGAGTACCGGCCGGTCGAGGTGAAGGTCGATCGCTGCGGCTGAGAGTTCCATCCGGTCAAGGTGGAGGTCAAGCGCGAATGTACGACCGCCATAGACCCTGGCGACTTCGAATACGCCGTCACCACGGAACAGCCCGTCATCGGGCAGGGGTAGAAACGCCTGGCCTGCCTCGAGCAATTCTCCGTCAATGCTGAACCTGAGTGGTTCGGTCATCGCATCGCCCCGATCTTCATCGCATCGCCCCGATCTGGTGAAAGAAGTCGGTGAGTATGCGGGCGGTCGCGCCCCAGATCATGTGGCGGTCAAGCTCGAATGTGGGGGTCCGGATCGGTACCCCGCGTCGAACCAGGCGCCGCATCGAATACGAGTCGAGCAGATCGTCGAAACCGAAGGTGAGGATGGCGGCGACTTCATCGGGGTTGGCGATCATCCTGGCTTCCCCGGTGACAAGCCCGACGATCGGCTGGATCCGGAAGGAAGTGGCAAAGGTGCCGACCGGCGGCAGTGCCCCGACGACCTCAACCTGATCCGGTCTCAACGCGATCTCCTCATCGGACTCACGAAGCGCAGTCGCTTCCAGATCACGGTCCTGTGCCTCGGCCGTTCCTCCCGGGAAGCAGATCTCCCCGGCATGCTTGCGAAGGTCTGCCCGACGCTCGGTGAAGGTGAGGTGTGGATCCCGCGGCCAGTTTGAAATTGGCATCAGAACCGCCGCGTCTGTCTTGCCATGCGCTTTCATGCCGTTCGCCGATTCAGCGTCAAGCAACACCCCGGGGAGGTCAACGGCGGAGAAGTCCACATCTGGATCATGCCGCACCAGCCGACTGTAGGCTCCTGCCTATGATCCGCGCCGCGTCGCTCCCGGTTGTCGCTGCGGCAATTTCACTGCTCGTTCTGACCGGCAAGGTTTCGGGAAGCAAAGTGCCCGGTCGCATGCTGGTCAGCGGTCTCTGTCAGGTCGACCAGAAGTTCACCGCGGCCAGGAGATGAGCGGGGCAGTGAACTACGCGTCGTTGATCCGCGCGATTCCAGACTTTCCGGAACAGGGGATCCTCTTCCGTGACATCACTCCGCTGTTGCTTGACCCGGCGGCCTGCCGCTCGGTCGTGAGCGAACTGGCGGATTGGGCCCGGCCACTGGAGCCCGATCTTCTGCTGGCGGCCGAGTCGCGCGGGTTCATCCTCGGTGGCGCGCTCGCCCAGACCCTCGACATCGGATTCGTCCCGGCCCGCAAGCCCGGCCGCCTGCCTTCCGACACCGTTTCGGTCGAATATCAGCTGGAGTATGGGTCGGACTCGCTCGAGGTTCACACCGACTCGGTATTCAGCGGGGCCAGGGTTCTGATCCATGACGACCTGATCGCCACCGGGGGTACCGCCCGGGCCAAGATCGAGGCGGTCGAGCGACTGGGCGGTGAAGTGGTCGGATGTGCCTTCCTGATCGAACTGGAAGGGCTGGGCGGCCGCAGGCACATCTCACCTCATGAGATTCGCTCCCTGGTAACGCTGCCAGCCCAGGGCTGAGTCAGATGATCACGGGCACGGTGCCACCGTCTACGCCCCAGGCTGCGCCCGAGACGTAGGAGGCTCTTTCCGAGCAGAGGAAGACAATCGCCGAGGCGATCTCTTCGGGAGTGGCCAGTCGGCCTATCGGCCGCTTCGCGCCGGCGGCTTTAAGGGCCTCCTCGCGGCTTGCATGTCCGGCGGCTTCCTTCGATTGGTCGAGGAGTCCGCCTTCCGCCATCCAAAGGTCAGATGCTGTCGGACCCGGACAAACCGAATTGACCATCACCCCTTCCGCCGCGTACCTTTCGGCGAACTGGCGTGAGAGCGAGAGCATCGCGGCCTTGCCCACCGAATAGTCGGGCATCATCGCCGACGGACGCTTGCCTGCCGTGGAGGACACGTTTACCACCCGGCCCCAGCCGCGCCCGGCCATCTCCGGAATCGCGGCGCGCATCAGGTTGAGTGGGGCGATCACGCTCAGCTCGAACTGGAAACGGAAGTCTTCTTCGCTGGCATCGTCCAGCGGCTTCCATTCAGCGACGCCCGCATTGTTGACCAGCACGTCGACCTTGCCGAATGCCTGGTTGGCGGCAGCGATGATGTGCTGCCCGGCACAGTCGCTCGTCACGTCCTTGACCACGACTTCGACTTTGCCTCCTTCGGCCCGTACAACTTCGCGCATTGCGGCAAGCTGCCCGGGGTCACGGGAAACCATCAGGACCTTTGCCCCTTCATCACAGAGCTGGCGGGTTACCTCGAGGCCGATGCCGCCGCTGGCACCGGTAACCACACAGACCCGGTCCTTCAGCCCGAGGTCCACGACTTCAGTCGCCCGACTTGCGTCGGCCCTCGAAGAGGGCCGGGAAATCGATGTCGGCGTAGCGGGCCATCGCGAAGACCAGGTCGGAGGTCCGGTTCAGAAAACGCAGAATCTCGGTTGAGGCGAGCTGGTCGGCGAGCTGGATCCGGACCACGGCCCGTTCGGCCCGCCGCACAATGGTGCGTGCGACATCGAGCTGGGCGGAAAGCTGGTTGCCGCCGGGAATCACGAACTTGGGCGGCAGGTCGACCCGATCCATGTATTTATCGATCTCCGGATCGAGCGCGTCCACCATTGCGGCGGTGATCCGGCTGATCCCGTCCTCCAGGCGCTCGGCGGCTTCGGGAGCAGTGGCCAGCTCGGCGCCGGCGACGAACAATTCGTTCTGCAGGGCGAGGATGTCGGTCGCGAGCTCCTCCTGGCTGTCTTCGCACATCGCGCGGGCAACCCCCAAGGCAGAACATGCTTCATCCAGGGTGCCGTAGGCGTCGGTTCTCAGGCCGGACTTCTCGACCCGCCCTCCGTACCAGAGGCCGGTAGTGCCGTCATCGCCCTTCTTCGTGTAAATCTTGACCATGTTCCGATCCTAGAGGAGCTTGGTCGGTCGTTCACCTGGAGCAACCCCGGTGCTGCCGGCTCCAGAAACCGCCCATCCGGTCATGCCCGAATGGAAATTCGGTTCAGCTCAGTGGGTTGAAGACGATTCCGGTTGGGATCTTGGGGAAGAAGTAGGTCGATTTGGGTGGCATTGTCTCGCCCGCATCGGCGACGGCCCTCACCTGTTCCACAGGAGTAGGCCGGAGGATAAAAGCAGCCTGGGCTTCCCCGACTTTGATCGCTCCCAGCACATCGTCTATGGACTTGGCGTAGGCAAGGCCCCGTTTGGCTTCAACGTCGGCCTCGCTCATCCCGAGGATCTCACTGAAGACAACCTTCTCGAGGATCGCGGCGTCAAGGTGCCGGTAGGACTCGGAACGACCCTCAAGGTGCCGGTCGACCGACCCGGGGTCGCGCAGTCTGAGCAGCCGGCTTGAACCGTCGTCTCCGGCCAGACCGAAGCAGCCGGGACCCTCCAGGCCGGCCGGATCGACCTCGCCATCGGCGAGCGTCTCAAAGACTTCATCGATACCGCGATGGAAGTGGTCGACCAGGTCCGGATCGCCGAGACCGGAGAGCAGGCGATGGGTGGGGAACACGGTCAGCCCCGGGTCATCGAGGCCGGTCAATGCCATCAGTGTGTAGCAATGGGCTCCTTCACCTCCCACTTCGTCGCGGTAGGCCCGGGCGGTCTCGTAACGATGATGCCCGTCGGCGATCAACAACTCCGCCTCGTTCAGCTCCCAGCTCACGGCACGGTGGATTTCAGGGTCGGTCACCTTCCAGATCCGGTTCAACGTGCCGTCCTCGCTCAGCACCTCGGCCCAGGGCTCGGTACGAGTGCCCGGCTCGACAGCAGGCCAGGCATCACGGGTGGTCAGCGAGAAGATCGGGGAGAGGTTGAATCGGGTGGCACGGGTCAGATCGAGCCGGTCCTGCTTCGGTCCGGGCTGGGTGCGCTCGTGGGGACGGATCCGGCCGGGGCCGTAATCCTCCACCCGAACCCTGGCGAGAATGGTGTTACGGGTTCGCATCGAACCATCGGGAGCGGAGAACTCCTGGGTCATCGCCCAGAGTGAAGGTTCCCGGTCCTGACGAAGGATGCCGCTCAGGATCCACTCTTCGAGGGTGCCGGCCGCATGCTCATAGGGGTCGCCCCCGGATGAGACCGGCAGGTCGATCTCGACAATGTTGAAGGCCGACCGCTCCAGCAACGCGGTCCGACCGGCCCCGTCGATCACATCGTACGGCGGAGCTGTGACATCGCCCAGCGGACCGACCGCGTTCAGGTCGTAGTGCAGGGCGGGGAAGGACCTGACTTCTGCCATGGCTGAACCGTAGCGTCCCCGGTTGTCGGAGCTTCCCCGCTGGTGACATAGGATGCGCAATCGTGACGCCTGAGGAGGATTCCCGGAAGACTTTGCCGTGGGCACTTATCGGAGCCGGTCCGACCGGTCTCTCGGCTGCCCGTAACCTGTCGCGCCGCGGGATTTCCTTTGTCGGTTTCGAGATCCACAGCGACGTTGGCGGCCTCTGGGACATAGACAGCCGGAAGTCGACGATGTACGAGTCGGCCCATCTGATCTCCTCGAAGACGACTACCGCCTACGACGAGTTCCCGATGCGTGACGAGGTCGCGGATTTCCCCAGCCACCGGGAGATGAACACCTACTTCAAGGATTACGCCGACACCTTCGACCTGCGCCGGAACTACCGGTTCGGGACCGAGGTGATCGCCGCCGAACCCGAAAATCCGGATGTAGTCGATTCGGTCTGGAAAGTGACGATCCGGACAGAGGAAGGGGAGGAGGAGACAGGTCGATACGCCGGGGTGATCGTCGCCAACGGAATTCTTTCCGAGCCGAGCATCCCCGAGTTCGAAGGACAGGACGAATTTGAGGGCGAGATCCTCCACACGGCCTCGTACAAAAAAGCTGACATCTTCCGCGGCAAGCGGGTTCTGATCGTTGGTTGCGGCAACTCTGGCTGTGACATCGCGGTGGATGCGGTCCACTTCGCAGAATCGATCGAGATGAGCCTCCGCTCGGGCTACTGGTTTTTCCCGAAGTACATCTTCGGCCGGCCATCCGACACGCTGAATGAAGGCAGGGCATTGCCGGCGTACCTCAAGACGAGGATCGACGGCAAAGTGATCAAGTTCCTGACCGGTGACCCGGCCCGCCTCGGCTTTCCGGTGCCGGAAGGGCGGATTTACGAAACCCATCCGGTGATGAACACCCAGGTGCTCTACCACGCCGGCCACGGTGACCTTCACGTCCGCAAGAACATCAGGCGGTTCACCAAGGCCGGAGTCGAGTTTGTCGACGGGAGCACCGGTGACTACGACATGGTGATGCTCGCCACCGGCTACAAGCTCCACTACCCGTTCATCGACCCGCAGCATCTGAACTGGAAGGGCAACAGCCCCGATCTCTACCTGAACATCTTCACTCCGAAACACCGCAACGTGTTCGTTTTGGGAATGGTCGAGGCGACCGGTCTCGGCTGGCAGGGCCGCTACAACCAGGCCGATCTGGTGGCCGAGTTCATCGATGCCGGGGAACATGCCCCGGCTGGTGCTGACGAGATGTGGCGCCGGGTCCAGGGTCCCAAGCCGGACCTTTTCGCCGGATACAACTACCGCCAGCTCGACCGGCTCCCGTTCTACGTGAACAAGGACGCCTACAGGGCCCAGATTCACGAACACCTGAAGATCTTCGAGTCGACCGGCGACTGAAGGTGACTACTTGCTGAGCTCGCTGCCGCTCGCGGCCACTGACATCGACAACGTCTCGCTGAATACCAGTGACGGCATGCTGTTGCTTCTCAGTGCCGTGATCGCGGTGATCATGTTCGGCATCGCCCTGGAGATGAAGGTAGATGATTTCCGGGCTGTCGCTCACATGCCGAAGGCGATGGCGGTCGGTGTTGCCGCCCAGTTCATCTGCCTGCCGGCGATCACCTTCGGGTTGACAATGCTGCTCGACTTCCGGGCATCGATTGCTCTCGGGATGATCCTTGTCGCCTGCTGCCCGCCAGGAAACATCTCGAACATTCTGGTCTACCGGGCACGGGGAAACGTGGCGTTGTCGCTGTCGATGACCGCCCTGTCGAACTTTCTGGCGATCTTCCTGATGCCGCTGAACATCGCTTTCTGGGCCGGAATGCACCCTGAGGCATCCCAGATTCTCAAGGACATTGATGTCAGTGCCGTGGAGCTCTTGCTCGACATCGTGGTGTTGATCGGAATCCCGCTTTGCCTCGGACTTCTGATCTCCAGCCACAAACCGGAGATCGCAAAGAAAGTCCAGCCGCTGGTCAAGAAATTCTCGATGATCTTCCTGGTTCTTTTCATTCTCGGAGCGCTCGTCAGCAACATCAGCGCCTTCGTCAACCACATCGCTCTGGTTGCCGTAGCGGTGTTTATCCACGACACGCTTGCGCTGCTTCTCGGGTATGGGATCGCGGCGTCGTTCAAGGTTTCGGAGCCGAACCGGAGGGCGATCACCTTTGAAGTCGGGGTGCGAAACGCGGCCCTCGGGCTTGGCATAGCGCTGAGTGTCTTCGAGGGTCTCGGCGGAGTCGCGATGGTAGCTGCCTGGTGGGGGGTCTGGGACCTGATGGCCGGCCTGGCATTATCGAGCTGGTGGGCGAAGAAACCGACTGGTGATGTGAAGGAGAGCACTCTGGAGGCGGCGGGCGGTGCCTGAAGCAAAGAAACGCGTTTTTGTGACGGGGGGAAACGGATTCCTCGGGCACTCGGTGGTCCGCGGCCTGGAGAATGCGGGCGATCAGGTTGAACTCGTGGTCTCTGGTGATCTCAGCCACCCGACCGACGAGCGCCGGGTTGACGGGGTTGACTATGTGGTGGCCGACGTGACCGATCCTTCTTCGGTCGCGGGACCGATCGGCGAGCATGGGATCGACACGGTTGTTCACCTCGCTTCGATCGTGAACCCGGGCAAGGACACGACGACCGAGCAGGAGTTCGCGGTTGACGTGACCGGCTCGAAGAACGTGTTCGACGCCTGCCTCGAGCATGGAGTGAAACGGGTCGTGGTTTCTTCGAGCGGTGCCGCCTATGGCTACCACGCTGACAACCCTGCCTGGCTCACCGAAGACGATCCGGTCCGCGGCAACGAGACTTTCCCGTACAGCCTCCACAAGCGGCTGGTCGAGGAGCAGCTGGCGGCGTTGCGGGATTCGAATCCGGAGCTCGAACAGGTGGTCCTGAGGATAGGCACGATCCTGGGGGAGACGGTTGACAACCAGATCACCGATCTCTTCAAATCGAAGCGCCTGATCAAGATCCGTGGCTCCGAATCACCCTTTGTATTCATCTGGGACCAGGATGTGGTCGGGGTGATCCTTCAGGCTGTGCTCGGGGAGAAGACAGGTACTTTCAACGTCGCCGGCGATGGCGCGATGACCGTGGACGAGATCGCTGCCGAGCTCGGCAGGAAGACCTTGACGGTCCCGGTCAGCGCCCTCAAGGCGGGACTCTGGGCAGGACATTTCCTGGATCTCACCCCGCACGGCCCGGCCCAGACTGACTTCCTCTCGTACCGCCCGGTCCTCGACAATCGCCGCCTCAAGAACGAATTCGGTTACATCCCGGAGTACACGACCCGAGAGGCCTTCCACGCCTGGCGCCTCTCCCAGCGCTTGTGAACTAGACTCCGCCGTCGCGCCGGGGCGTGGCGCAGCCTGGTAGCGCACTTGCTTTGGGAGCAAGGGGTCGCTGGTTCAAATCCAGTCGCCCCGATGAATTCTCGGGTCAGCGAGGCTCGCTGATTGGGCCAAGCAGACGGTGGAAGTTCGACGCTGCGCGGCCTTGAATCCAGAAAACACGACGCAGGCGTGCGGCCATCGCACGCCTGCGTCGGTTCTTCTGATTCCTACGAACTCAACCCGATTCCGCCGGTTCGGGGGAGCCCACTTCGATAGGACGCGCCCCCGGCTGTTTGAGAGTGACGGCAGCCACGGCTGCACCCACGACGGCGATACCGGCGGCTCCGAGGAACGCGGCCGAGAAGCCTGAGGTCAGGGCGTCCGGGTTCCCGAGAGAGTCCGCGCCTTGGGAGGCTGCCAGGGCCGTCATCGCTGCCAGGCCGAGTGCAGAACCAACCTGGTAAGTCGTGTTGACGATGCCCGACGCCAATCCTCCCTCTTCGGGCCTGGCACTCGAGATCGCTGTGCCGAGAGAGGGAATGAACGCAAGCGCCATCCCCGTAGCGGCCACGAGCGATGCCGGCAAAACGTCGACGACGAAGTTGCCGCTCGGGCGTATGAATGAGAGCCAGATGAGCCCTGCCGCCAGCACCAGGAGACCGGCAATGATCGGCGCCTTGAATCCGAAACGGGCAATTACCCGCAGAGGGACCACAGTCATGAGCAACGTGATCATCGACGTCATCTGAAGAAGCGCCGCGCCACTGGCGAACGCACCGTAGCCGAGCACCTGCTGGAGGTAG
>JAGQUU010000096.1 GCA_020438345.1 Solirubrobacterales bacterium
ACGGGCGGGTTCGGCATGGGCGCCGACGACGTTTCGGGTCGAGGAGGCGGTCATGCCGAACCCGCCCGCCTCGACCGTCCAATCAGCCGTAAGAAACTTCCGCGGTGGCGTTGCGGATCACCTGGTTCTCGCCCTGGGTGGCGATCAGGTCAAAGGTGACATCGGAGCCATCGGCCTCGATTACCGCACCCGAAACTTCGATCTCCTGCTCGGGGAAACTCATGCCCCGGAACTGGACCGAGAGCCGCTTCAGAGCACGGGGGTCGCCGCCGGCCTCCGCATTGGCCGCCCTGGCGACCAGCCCCATCACGAACAATCCGTGGAGGATCGCCGATGGCAGGCCGACCATCCGGGCGAACTCCCTGTCGATGTGGATCGGGTTGAAATCCCCGGAGGCACCCGCGTAGCGATGCGGCAGAAACTTGTCCGGGGTGACTTTCAATCCGGCTATCTTCTCCCCCTTTTTTCTGACGCTCACTGGTCGATCCCCCTGACGATGTTGGTCCAGGTGGCCTTGCAGACAAGGTCACCGTCCTGGTTCCTGGATTCGGTTTCGAATATGTAGAAGCCCTTGCCGTCTTTCGGGTAGATGTCCTTGCAGGTCGCAACGGTTGAGATCAGGTCACCGGAGCAGACCGGCTCACCCCACTCGAATTCCTGGGCACCATGGACCATTGCCGCGAAATTCATCGCTACCTCTGGGTCGAAAAGCACCGGGCCCATCGCCCAGGCCGCATAGACGACCACGAACATCGGTGGCGCGACCATGTTGCGGAAACCCTCGGCCTGCGCCGCTTCAACATCAAAGTAAACCGGGTTGTCGAGGCCGATTACCTGTGCGTATTCGCGGATCTTTTCCCGGCCCACCTCATATTCATGGGTCGGCCAGCTCTTGCCCACAGCATCGGTCTTCAGCGCCATGCCGGGAATTTACACGGGGGTTCTGCGCCCCGGGCTTCCGTTCCCAGACTCACAGGATTGTGAAACGGAACCCGGGTCGCTCGTCCGGATTACTCATCCAGTTCGAGAACGGCGAGGAAGGCTTCCTGGGGAACCTCGACCCGGCCTACGTTCTTCATTCGCTTTTTGCCGGCCTTCTGCTTCTGGAGCAGCTTGTTCTTTCGGGTCACGTCGCCGCCGTAGAGCTTGGCCGTGACGTCCTTGCGGACCGCCTTTACGGTTTCGCGGGCGAGGATGTTCGCCCCTATCGCGGCCTGGACCGGGATGTCGAACTGCTGCCTGGGAATCGTCTTGCGGAGCCGGGAGACCAGCTCCTTGCCCTGGCCGTAGGCGAACTCCTTGTGGGTGATCACCGAAAGGGCGTCCACTTTCTCGCCGGCCAGCAGGACATCGACTTTGACCAGCTCCGATGCACGCAAGCCGATCGGTTCATAGTCGAGTGAGGCATAGCCCCTGGTCGACGATTTGAGCACGTCGAAGAAATCGAGAACGATCTCCCCGAGCGGCAGGTCGTAACGGATCTGGACCCGGGTCGGGCTCAGGTAGTCCATGTCGACATGGGTGCCCCGCCGGGACTGGCATAGCTCCATGACCGGACCGACGAACTCGGTCGGGGTGATCACCGTGGCCCGGATGTACGGTTCCTCGATCCGGTCGATCGAACCGGGGTCGGGCATCTGATTCGGGCTGGAGATTTCGGTCATCTCGCCGTTGGTCGTGTGGACCTCATACCGGACGGTCGGACTGGTGGCCATCAGCTCGAGCCCGTATTCGCGCTCCAGGCGCTCGCGCACGATTTCCATGTGAAGCAGACCAAGGAAGCCGCAGCGGAAGCCGAATCCGAGTGCCTCGGAGGTCTCCGGCTCCCAGGAAAGAGCGGCGTCATTGAGGCCCATCTTGTCGAGGGCGTCGCGCAGGTCCTCGTAACGGTCGGTGTCGATCGGGAAGAGCCCGCAGAAGACCATCGGCTTTACGTCCCGGTAGCCAGCCAGGGCTTCCGCGGCCGGGTTCTCAAGATTGGTCAGGGTGTCGCCGACCCTGAGCCTGGAAACGTCCTTTATGCCGGTGATCACGTAACCGACCTCGCCGGTGTCGATCCCGTCGACCGGGGTCATGACCGGCCGGAAGAAACCGATGTCATCGAGTTCGGCCTCGGTGCCGTTCTGCATCGCCACGACTTTTCCGTGCTTCTTGAAACTGCCGTCCATCATCCGTACGTAGGCGATCACGCCGCGGTACTGGTCGAACTCGGAGTCGAAAATCAGCGCCCGGGCTGGTGCGTCCGGCTCGCCCTCAGGCGGCGGAATCCGGTCGACCACCGCTTCCAGCACGTCGATCACGCCCTCGCCGGTCTTGGCGGAGATGCGGAGGATGTCGTCCGGATCGACCCCGATCAGGTCGGAGACCTCGGCCGCAACCCTTTCCGGCTCGGCGCCCGGCAGGTCTACCTTGTTCAAAACCGGAATCAGTTCGAGACCATTCTCGATCGCCAGGTACGTGTTGGCGACAGTCTGCGCCTCGACCCCCTGGGCGGCGTCAACGACCAGCAACGCGCCTTCGCAGGCGGCCAGCGACCGCGAAACCTCATAGGAGAAATCGACGTGACCCGGCGTGTCGATCAGATGAAGGTGATAGGTCACACCGTCGGAGGCGGTGAACTCGACCCGGACCGCCTGGGCCTTGATCGTGATCCCGCGTTCGCGTTCGAGGTCCATCGAGTCCAGCACCTGGGCCTGCATCTTGAGCGGGTCCACGGCCTTGGTCAGTTCGAGGATGCGATCGGCCAGCGTCGACTTGCCGTGGTCGATGTGGGCGATGATCGAGAAGTTACGGATCAGTTCCATGCGGGACGGAGAGTATGCCGCAGGAACCACCTGCGACACACTCCTATTCGGTCTACCTGCAGGTTTCTTCCGAGAGGGGACCGGACAGCTTGAGGACTCCTCCGCCTTCTGTGAGCCGTTCCTCCCCGATTGCCGGGTCACCCTGGATCCAGGTGAGCTCGCGGGGCTGGTCGAGTTTCTGGCCTTCACGATCAAGGGTCAGGACCAGATAGTCGTAGTCACCCTCATTGGCCGCCTTGACGAAATCCCGGCAGTTTTCGGCCTCGATGAAGCCCGCATGCGGCTGCCTGATCCCAATGAACTGGACATCGTTGTCAAGATCCGTGCCCCACAGCGGGTACTGCCTGGTCGCATTGGTCCCGATCCTCGCCCCCGATTCACCGTTCGCCCAGACAAAGGATTCGGCCAGGGCAGGGATCGTGAAGTCGGGCGATTCGTACCGATTGTCGAAGTAATACCGCTGTACCAGCTGGCCACCGAGTATCGCGAAAACCATCGTGATACCGGCCGTCCACAGCACGACTTTTCGCCCGGACCGGGCAGGGAACCGGTGCTGCCTGACCCCGACCCTGCCTGCTCCGATCACACCCAGACAGACAGCCCAGAAGAGCGAGCCCGCAGCCAGGGCAACCAGCCAGTCCTTGACTCCCCAGTCAGCACCGAAAGCGATCGTGAACGGGGCGAGCAACAGCATCAGGCCCATGACCAGCCAGCGATCCCGGCCGCCGCGAGGACCGATCGCGCTCCCGAGCAGGGCCAGGCTGACGGCAAGTGCCGGGGCCAGGTAGCGGAGTCCGGAAACGAATCCGTTCGGTTCACCTGCGGGGCCCGATGCCGAGGTCGGGGCGACCAGCCAGGCAAAGATGATCGCGAGTCCGACCGCACCGCCGGTCCGGCGGGCGGGGCCGGAACCCCTTCCCAGGCAGAGAACGAGACCGGCCAGGGCCAGGACAGCCAGCAGAATCCATCCGCTGCCGAAACCATCGGCGAAGCCCGGCAGGAACCAGTTGCGGATCACGTCGGTATCGGTCAGGTACCCCCAGACCGAACCGGCATCCCTGCCGCCGACATTCTGTTCGGGGCCAGGCAAACCGATGGGTCCGAGATGATTGATCCAGGGCAGGGGATTGCCGCTCTGGATCAGGTTCCGCAGGTACCAGTATCCGCCCCCCAAAGCCATTGCTCCCAGCCCCGCGAGGAAGGTTCTGGTTCTTCGTGAAGGCTCCGCGAGGACCACCGTTCCGGCCAGCAGCGCTATCGCGGCCGGGATCAAATTCACTTTGGTCCCGGCCGCCATACCTGCAGCCAGAGTGATGACCAGGGCCGGCCCCATGGTGATCCGCCGGCCGCCAGCTGCCGCGTTCACCAGCACTGTGAGGGCGGCCAGGAGGAAGAATGTTCCGACGATGTCGTTCCTTGCCTCGCCCGCCTGATCGGACATCGCAGCTGCCCCCAGGACGAGGGCGACGCCCGCCATTGAAATCGGCGCCGCGCCATAGGGCCTGCCGATGCACCAGCCGGCGAGCAGACAGGCGATGAACCAGCCGAGATTCAGGAAGAGCGAAAGGAAGTCGTTGCCGAAGGCGATCATCCCCAACGAATGGATCACTTCAGAGTTCTGGGGATAGAACCAGCTGAGGAACTGGGGGGCCAGCAGATGAAGACCGAATGTATCCCCGCTCCCGGCAATTCCGGCCGCGAAGGGTCCGTGGTACCAGGTGGAGTCAAATCCGGTCATTCCGGTTCCGAGCCGGATCGCGAGTTCGGCGACGAAAGCACCGAAAGCGCCCGCTGCGACAGCGGACCCGGCCAGGGCGAGCCCGCTCGAGGCGGGCTCGGAAACCAGCGCCGGACGGGCACCGGCGGGGATCCGTTCCCGGAAATACCAGGTGGCAGCGGCCATGACGACAGCAACCAGGAGCCAGCTCCAGGCATTCAGCAATCCGAAGCTGCCGAGTAGCAGGGCTGGAGCTATCGCCGCGCCGACCATGAGCAGAACGGTTGTGACCCAGGCCACGGGACCGCGCCAGCCCGGGATCAGCTTTGACGTGAGGACGATCGCGATGACCAGGGTCGCCGCAACACCGGCCAGGCTGAGCAAGCAGCCCAGCAGATACTGGCCAAAGCTCACGATCGCCGCCGGACCAACGCCAGTACCTGATCGAGTTCAGGCACCCTGAGCAGCTGACAGACCGCCACATACGCGGCACCCCCGAGTCCGAGACCGGCGCCAAGGGCAACGATCTGTGCGACAAGCCCCCGACCGAGTTCATGGTCCAGCAGGTCCCAGATCTCATAGGAGACCCCGGCCAGGACCGCTGACGCGATCACGATCCGCACACAGGATTGAAGAAAACGACCGAACTCGATGCCACCGAGCCGGTTACGCAGCAGGACGGTCTGGATCAATACCGAGGCAGCGGTCGCTATCGCGGTCGCAGCGACGATTCCGGCGATGCCGAATGGCTTGTAGAACAGGAAGGAAGCGAGTGCGGTCACAGCGAGGTTTGCGCCGGCGATCCAGGTCGGGATCCAGGGCTTCTGGAGTCCGAAGAAAGTCCGGCTGAGGAGCAGGAACATTCCGTTGGTTGGCAGCGAGAAGGCGAACCAGTAAAGCGCGGTCGCCACCACCTCGGTTTCGGCAGGCGTGAACTCGCCCCGCTGGTAGACGATGCGGATCATCGGTTCGGACAACACGAGGATCGCGGCGCTGGCCGGGATCAGCACGAAGATGATCTGGCGCATTCCCTTCGCCAGAGTACTTCGAAGCGAGTCGAAATCACGCCGGTTCGCGAACCGGGCAAGTGTCGGGAACAGCACGGTGGCGATCGCCACCGAGAAAATCCCTTGCGGGAGCTGGTAGATGCGGAATGCCTTGTCGATCGCAGCTGGGCCTTCGTCATTGACCAGCGAACCGAAAAAGCTGTTGACCAGGAGGTTGAAGTTGATCAGACCAAGGCTGAGGGTGACCGGGATCATCATGATCAGCACCCGGCGCAGGTTCGGATCCTTGAAATCCACTTTGAAGGTGAACCGGAAGGGAGTGTTCCGCAGGTCCCAGGTCGGAATCAGCAGTTGAACCACGGTGCCGGCCACGACCCCGATCGCGTATGCGTAAATCTGCTTGTCCTCCGGAAAAAGCGGGACGGTGGCTACGACCACGGCGATGATCGTCAGGTTCCAGAAAAGCGGCGAGATCGCGAAAGCACCGAAACGGTCGTAGCTGTTGAGAATGCCGACCACCACCCCGGTGACCCCGAGCAAGATCAGAATCGGAAAGAGGATCTGCGACAGGACGACCATCAGGTCCTCGGTCGCACCGGTGAACCCCGGCGCGAAAAGCGGCATGACCAAACCGGCTGCCAGGATGAAAAATGCGGTGATGGCCCCCAGCACCATGGTCACCAGCAGCAGCAGTGTCGAAGCCATGCGGAAGGCTTCGCGATACTTCCCTTTTTCGATCTGTTCGGTGAATATCGGCACAAATGCCGGTTGCAGGGCTGCGTCGGCGAACAGGGCGCGGATCAGGTTCGGTACCTGGAAAGCA
>JAGQUU010000097.1 GCA_020438345.1 Solirubrobacterales bacterium
TATGACTTCAAACTGACCGGTCTAACCGGCAGCCAGACGATGCTCGCCAACTACGGATACGCGAACTCGCCGAATCCCGAAGACTCGCGCGTAAAGACCGACAACTACTCGCTCCATTCGACCGATCGCTGGATGGAAGACGAAATCAGGATCTCGACCGGCGGGGCCACCAACGCCGACATCCTCGACCGCGAAGCGGTTTCCGCCGGTGGGCTTTCCGGCTGCGGCCGGAGCGAGTACACGTTTTCCGGCAACTGGCACCTCGACCAGAGCCCGGGCAACGACCGGCCCAGCGACGACGACGAGGGAACCTACGTCGTGATCAAGGACGGCCCGGTGCGCGCACTCCGCTCTTTCATGGGTGCCAACAGCGGCCCCTACGTTCAGAGCGAACACAAGTACTACGGCGACCATGAGGAAAAGACGGTCTACGTCCGGGTCCACCCGATTCCGCTCATGTACGTCTGGACGGACTTCGCCGAGTCGGCTGCCGGCATGACCTACCGCGACCAGAAGAACCGGGCCGGGGTGCCGGTCGACGGCAGCCCGGACACCCTGGTGCCATCGGCCGAGGCCGATTTCGAGAGCGGGAAGTTTGTCTGGCAGCAGGTCACCGGACCGCAGGGTTCAGCCACCACCATGGTCACAGCGGTGCCCTCAGTAGTGGACCACAACAACCCGCCGTTTACCAGCTATTACCTGGATGACACCACCCCGACCGGGCCCGGCGAGAAGCAATGCGGTGGTGACCTCAAGGCCTACGGAGCGAGCGGTTTCGGAATCG
Organism: Solirubrobacterales bacterium; assembly: GCA_020438345.1. Taxonomy (GTDB): domain Bacteria; phylum Actinomycetota; class Thermoleophilia; order Solirubrobacterales; family 70-9; genus 67-14. Next base: position 785 of record JAGQUU010000097.1, read on the forward strand.
ATGGCACCTTCCCGAATACCGACCCGATCCTTCCGCTCGAGATGACCCGGGACCTGTTCGTGAAGCGGGTCCGCTATTTCTCCGGGCCCGGTGCCACCGCCGAGCAGGCCGATCGTCTTCGTGAACGAACCCAGAACCCGCTGGTCTTCACCGCGGCAGCAGCGCCAATGAAGGCGGCCGAGGCCAGGCTGAAGCTCACCCTGCCCGGAAAGAAAGGCAAGGCAAGGAAGGGCAAGCCTTACCGACTGAAAGTGAAGCTGGGTAACCCGGGTAACGCCGACCTCGCCAGGGTCAAGGTCTGTGCCTCGGGCAAAGGCCTGGTCCGCAGAGTCTGCAAGTCCGTCCCTGGCCCGGCGGCCGGCAAGTCGAAGACGGTGAACATGAAGGTCAAGGTGAAAAAGAAGACCGGGGTCAGGAAGCTGAGGATCAAGGTTTCGGCTACCTCCCAGCCCGGCGGTCCAGGCACCGGAGCCGGAGTAACCATGACCGTGCCGTTCGGTCGTTAGGTGACACCGAACCTCAGGTCAGGAGTGACCGAGTGGCACATCCGGGTCGGGCTTGTTGTCCGGCCCGGACCCTGAACCTTCGGAGCTTCCCAGGTCCGGCTTCTCGTACTCGAAAGTCCCCCGGGTGACGGAAATGATCTGCTCGGCCAGCTTGGAGCCATCCGACGGATTGACCGGGGTGGCACTGATCCGAAGCACGACCTCGTCACGATCGACCTCTTCAAGTTCGATCCGCGGTGGCCTGAGCGTCGGCACGTCGATTGCCTGCTGAAGCATGTCCTGGACCAGAGCCGGACTCAGGTGACTGTCGAACCTGGCCCGCAGGTCGATCGAGTCAGGTTCGCGCAAGGGTTCGACCGCCAGATTGAGCAACAGACTGTTCGGGATCATCATCCGATCCTGGCCCTTGAGGATTGAAATATAGAAAAGCCCCAGTGAGCTGACCGTACCTTCGACAGACCCCGCCATCGGTCCGCCGGTCAGGCGTACACGCTCGCCGACCCGGAATGGCCGGGTGCTCTGCAGCACAACGCCGGCGAAAACATTTCCCAGGGTCTGTTGGGCGGCGAGACCAAGAACCACCGCGGTGAAGGCACCACCGACCGCCAGGGTTCCGGCCTGGACCCCGGCGATCCGCAGGGCGACCACACCGATCAGGACGATGGTCACGAGCCGGATCGCGAAGCCGACGGTTCCGGCAGTGCCGGGATCCAGCCGGCGCATGATGAAGGGCGTGAGGGTGCGGCCGAGAGCGGAAGTAAAACCCCAGCCCAGCCCAAAGAGCAGAATTGCGGTCAGGATGCGGGCTTCGGTGTCGTAGCCCGCCGCAATGTCCTGCCGGTGGTTGAAAGCGATCAGGACGCCGGCTATCAGAAGTGCGAACAGCAGCAGACGCGGCCAGGTGCGCCCCTGTTCAGTGCTGGAGATCTCATGCCCCAGGCCCGCTTCATGCCATTGGTCGGTCCGGGTCTCGAACATCCAGCGGGGCATCTGTGAGCGGGTCTTTTCACCACGGTGCCTGTTTCGTCGGAAAGCCACGACCGCTCACCATACAAATCCCCGCCTAAAGGACGGCCAAGCGTTTGCCCTCTGTCAGGGCATGCCCATCCAGCCTGCGGCCCAGCAGGGATTGCTGCCGCAGGGGTCGGTGACCTTTCCGTTGGTCTTCAGGAAGTCAGCGATCTGACCCCTGACGAGCGGGGAGCTGCGGATCACCGTGTCATGCGGGTCGATGCCGTAACCGTCGTCAAGGCCGTCGCTGGAGCCACTGGTCACCGGCGAGGTGTTGGTGAGCGGGGCAGGCTCGGTTCCGTAGAGCTGCCCGGACTCGATCCGCTCCGGTCCGATATCCCAGACGAAGAAAGCGTTTCCGTCCGCTGCGGGACCATTCAGGTCGCCGAGGATCTCGTGGCCGTAAAACGGTTCGATCAAGCCCGCCGCGTGACGGTCTGCGGAAACCACACCGCCGGAAAGCCCTCCCGCACCGGTCCGGATCGGAGCCCCGATCGTCCGGGCTTCGACCTCGGTGGCCACGTTTGCCACCTGATGGTCTCCGTAGGCCATCACGATCATCACCTTGTGGGCCGGTGTGCCGGGCAACGGATTGCCGGTCATGTGGTTCGCATATCCATTTGGCTCGCCCCGGTCCCAGAGCATCTGCATCAGGGCGAAGACCGAGGGCCGTTCAAGCTCGTTGGAATAGGTCGGGTAGAGCACCGCCGAGTAGTCATGGAAGTCAGTGCTGCGGGTCAGGAGCGTTGAATAGTTCATGCCCGGCACGTACAGGACCGAACGGGTGAAATCCGTCGCCACCGCGGTCAAGGCACCGCCCGCGATCCCGCCCTGGCTGTTGCCGTAGTAAAAGAGGTCGCTGGTATCGAGGACCGGCTGGTCGTTGAACCGGAATGCGGGGTCGGCCGCGAAGCCCTGGGGGTGGACAAGCAGCCTTCCGAGAAACAGGAAATTGAGGAAACCCTGCTGGAGCCGATCCGGCAAGGCCGGGAACTTGCTCAGGTCCTGGAGTGCGTTCAGGGCGGTCGGGAAAACATCCCCGGTTGACATTCCAACCCAGTCGGTACCGCAGACGATCACGTTGTTTTCTGTGCCGAGCTGCCGGATATTCCGGCTGGTCACCTCGTTGATTGAACCGAAGAGACCATGGCCGTAGAGCGACGGCCGCGCTTTTTCCGCGACTACCCAGGTGTCAGGCAGGTTGTCGAGATCACCCGAGTCGACGTAATCAACTGCCGAGCGGGGGATGTTGCAGACGAAGCGCGCATCCATCGTGTTGCCCTCGATCCGAATCGGCTTCTGGTCTGCATCAAGGTTGAAGGTGGCGCCACTCGGGCACGCGGTCTGATTCAGGTAGCAGGGGACCTCGACGGTGCCCCGGATAACCCGGATGTCTTCTTCTCCTTCACCGCTCATGTTGGTTCCGTAATCGGTGACCGAATCGATCTGGAAGTTCGGAGCCGAGCCCTGGATCACTCCGTCGGTCAGGTTGGTGTCACCAAGCCCCGCGAAGGCGCGGTTGCGGATTGAGAGCATGCGTCCGGTGACGTTTTCGGCACTGGCGACGGTGAAATCCCAGGCGAGATAGAGCGAGCTCCTGTCAATCCCCGCGGTAGAGAGGGTTTCGAACACAGATTCGAATCCGGCCCGCCGGTTCTCGATCAGAGGGTTTCCGGTGCGGTCTGCATCCCGGTAAAGCCGGAAACCGGGCGGGGCGGGAATCGGACTGCCGTTCGCGTCCTTGAGGTTGCGGAGAGCAACCACATAGCGATGACCGTTCTGCAGGTTCTTGCCGGGCCGGATGATCAGATTGCGGTCCGAATCGGTGGCCGCGTTGCTGTCCAGTTCCGCCCAGATCAGCTGGCGCTGACCGGTGGCCGTGTCGATCAGGACGACCGGCTGATCGGGTTCGTACGTCCTGCTCATCGCGCCGAGCGGGACGATCCCCGACCGGGTGAAAGCCGCCTGGTTGTCGAGGCCGGGGATCCGGAGAGAGATCAGCGGACCGGGACTGAACCCGTCCGACTGGTTGAGTGCCCCTACCTCAATGTGTTTCCCGTCCGGGAATTCCGAACTGGGTGATGCCATAGGGGTCGCCTCAGGGTCAAGATCGACCCGCAGACCGGTGGCCGAGCTGCTGTCCGGCCGTGTATAGAAATCATTCGGGAACGGGGCAAGGCAGGAGTTGCCGGGGCCGGCGATGAAGTCGCATGTCGCGCCCCGGGCGAGGTCAACATCGGCCGGTACATCGCAGAGCGACCCGAGGGAGGCAAGGCTGCGACTGGCCCTGCGGATCTGTCGTGGTCGCTTGAGGGTCGCGGAAAGTCTCACGGTCGGAGTGCCGCAGTCGCTTACGATCAGTCGACCGTGTTCATTGAGTTTCAGGTTCACGACTTTGCGTCGATTGGGCCGGACTTTTACTGTGAGGGAATGGGTCGCAGTCGAGCTTGCTGCCCAATCTGTCTTGCCCGTCAGCGACAGGCGGACCTTGCGGGGCGTGCGGCGGAGCTTCTTCGGGGCCTTGCGGCTAACCCGGACTTTCACCCGGACCCGGATCTTGCCCGAGGCCCTGGCCTGGGCCTGGCTGGTCTTCACGATCGTGACCGCGAGCTTCGGCTTGAAGCCGGTCCGTTTCGCGGTCGCCGCGGTCGGCGGTACGAAAAGCAAAGCCGTCAGCGCGACCAACGAAAGCAACATGCAAAACCGCTTCATGACTCTCCCCGTTTCCTCGTTTATCTCCCAAGAGTCCTCCTGACCTTGTCGAGAGTATCGTGGTTTCCGCTCCGAATGCAGAAGTTCGGTGTTAGAGGGGTTGGAGAATTGACGGGTCGCCGTGATTCGTCGCCACAGACTGGAGAGAACTTGAAGTTGATCAGAGTGTTGATCGCAGCGGTCGCCATTGCGATGGTTTTCGGTGCGGCAGCAAGCCCGGCAAGCGCGAAGCAGAGCATCGCCCAACAGGCGAAGAAGATCTGCAAGAAGAAGCGTGGTCCGGCGAAGAAGAAATGCGTAAAGAAGCAGACCAAGCGCCTCAAGGCGAAGGCCGAGCGTGAACGCAAGAAGGAACTTAACCGTCCCGGCGTCACGATCCGGACGACCGAAGGTGGCATTCCGCGCATCGTGGCTGACAGCTGGCGTGGTCTCGGCTACGGATACGGGTACGCACTCGCCAAAGAGAACATCTGCTCGATGTCCGAGATCTACACCACAGTTCGTGGCGAAAGGTCGAAGTACTTCGGCCCCGACGGCAAGTGGATGCTGACCGGCAACGGCATCGAATACACGAACCTCGAGTCAGACTTCGCTCACAAGCGGATCATCGCCGAGAAGACGATTCCCAAGGCCCTGAAGATGAAGCCGCCGAACGGTCCCCGCACGGAGGTCAAGCAGGTCATTGATGGATACGTCAAGGGCTACAACCGTTGGCTCAGCCTGAACGGCAAGAAGATCCAGGACAGCACCTGTGCCGGACAGCCGTGGGTCAAGAAGATCACCACGCTTGACGCCTACCTGCGCTTCTACGAGCTCGGGACCATGGCGGGCTCCGGTGCAGCTGTTGACGGTATTGCCAACGCTGCCCCTCCGGCTGCCCCGGCCAGCCTCTCCGCTCCTGCGGACGATGCGCCGGTCAACCTGAACCGGGCCGCTGTCAAGGCGTTGAACAAGCCGGCCGCGATCGGATCCAACGCGGTTTCGCTTGGTTCCGAAACGACCTCGACCGGCAAGGGTCTGCTTTACGGCAATCCTCACTTCCCGTGGACTGGTTCCGAGCGTTTCTTCCAGTCGCAGTTGACGATTCCGGGCAAGATCAACGTCTCGGGCGCGAGCCTGCTGGGCAGCCCGGTAATCCAGATCGGACATACCCAGGGCGTCGCCTGGAGCCACACGGTCTCGACGGCACGGAGGTTCAACTTCTTCCGCGAGACTCTGGTCCCCGGCAACCCGACCCAGTACATGGTTGACGGTCAGGTCAAGGACATGACCGTGACGCCAGTCACGGTTGATGTGAAGAACGCGGACGGGACTGTCACACCGCAGACCCGTAACCTCTATTCGACCGTTCACGGACCGATCTCAACATCGGTTCAGAAGCAGCCCCTGTTCGGCTGGACGCCTGAATACGCGTATTCACTGTTTGACGCGAATGGGGACAGCCTCCGGGTTGTGAACCAGTTTTTCGCGTTCAACCGCGCCCAGAGCGTGGCTGATATGAAGAAGGCGCTGTTTGAGAACCAGGGTGTGCCGTGGGTCAACACGATCGCGGCCGACTCGAAGGGCAACGCGATGTACGCCGACATTTCGGTGGTACCGAACCTGACTGATGCGCGGGTTGCAGAATGCAACACGCCCGGGCTGGGCGATCTCGCCTGGAGCACATCCAAGGTTGCGGTGCTCGACGGTTCAAAATCGAGCTGTGACATGCAGATGGCGGAAGGCGCAGTGGCCAAGGGCACTCTGCCGGCCAGCCAGATGCCGATCCAGATCCGCAAGGACTATGGCTCGAACATGAACGACAGCTACTGGCTTTCGAACCCGAAGGCTCCGCTGGTCGGATACCCGAGCATCATCGGTAACGAAGGCACGGCCCGTTCGCTCAGGACCCGTAACGGTCTGGTCCAGATCGAGGAACGTCTCGCCAACGGCGGCAAGTTCACGCCGACCAACCTGCGTGAGTTCATCGACAACGACCGGCATTACGGTGCCGAGATCCTGATCCCGGCTCTGGTCAGCTACTGCCAGGCGAATCCGGTGATCAATTCGGTCAACGTGAGTCAGGCCTGCGCCGTGCTGGCGGCCTGGGACAAGACCGACGGGCTCGATTCACCAGGCGCCTACCTCGGCCGTCAGGTGATCGGCAACCTGCTCGCCATTCCCGGTGGGCCCTGGACCACCCCGTTCTCGCTCGGTGACCCGGTGCATACCCCGAACGGTCTGGATGTCGCCAAGCCGGAAGTGGGCAATGCGCTCGTGGACGCCATCAACTACATGAACGGCAAGAACATCCCGCTGGACGCGAAGTGGCGTGACTACCAGTACGTCACCAAGGCCGGCGAGAAGATCCCGATCCCGGGTGGTTCCGGTGCTCAGGGTGTCTTCAACGTGATCTCCGCAGTCCGTAACACCAGCACCGGTGTTTACGACAGCGTCCGTCACGGGTCCAGCTTCATCATCATGGCCTCGATGAACGGTGCCAAGTGCCCGGATGTCAAGACCATCCTGACCTACTCGCAGGCTGCGACCAACGAGAAGTCACCGCATTACGCAGATCAGACCAGGCTGTTCTCGCAGCACAAGTGGCTGACTGACCGCTTCTGCGTTTCACAGCAGAAGAAGTCGCCCGGTCTGAAGGTTGCCGCCATCAACGGCGGTGCCAAGGCGGTAAAGAAGGGTTGGTAGTACCGCGCTGAGGCGCGGTGTGTGGGGTTCCCGAAAAGCAATGAGCGTTATGCGCTCGGACCAGAGGTCACTTTTCGGGAACCCCCACGCCACACCCCTCCACTCCCCCTGCAACACGGACCCTTGTTGCAGCGGCGGCTCTGCGACCGGTTCCAGCCATTCGGGCGATTGAACCGGCCGGTTTTCGCGGGATTGCGGCGATAGCCGTTCTTCTCGCAGAAAATGCCGCCTATAATTCCCCTGATTGACATGTCAGTCAACTTGGCATTTCGGTTACTCAACGATGCGAGCCGCCGTTATTCAGATCAATTCAGGGCAGGACCGGTCACGGAATATCCGGGTGGCCGGTGAGCTGGTCGCTGCCGCAGCCGCGGACGGAGCGGAGCTAGTCGTCCTGCCGGAAAAATGGTCCATGTTCGGGTCAGGCGAGATACTTGCGGACGGGGCAGAAACCCGCTCGGGGAAAGCGGTCTTTGCCGCCCGGGAATGGGCCAGAGGGAATCGCATCCACCTGCTTGCCGGGAGCTTCACCGAAGTTTCACCTACCGGACTGCCCACCAATACTTCGGTTCTGATCAACCCCCGTGGCGAGATCGTGGCCGAATACAGGAAACTCCACATGTTCGACGTCGAGGCCGGGGGAGTCGAGTACCGGGAATCGGATCACGAACAGGCAGGAAACGAAATCGTCGTCGCCACGGCCGGAGAACTCCGGATCGGGCTGACCATCTGCTACGACATTCGCTTCCCCGAGCTATACCGGGCGCTGCTGGATCTCGGAGCGAACTGCTACTCGGTGCCGGCTGCTTTCACAGCGGCAACCGGCAAGGATCACTGGGAGCCCCTGCTGCGGGCCCGGGCGATCGAGAACCAGGCATTCATGCTTGCCGCCAATCAGGCAGGCGAGACCGAGCCCGAGTATTCATCCTGGGGGCATTCGATGATCCTCGGACCGTGGGGAGAAATCCTCGCGATGGTCGAAGACGGCGAAGGTTTCGCGGCAGCGGATCTGGATCTTGCCGGACAGGCGGAAGTCAAACGCAAACTGCCCGCGGTTGCCCACCGCCGACCGGAGCTGTTCCGGGAAGGAGTTTCAAATGGCTCGTGAAGCAGCACCCGAGAGGCGCCGTCAGATCCTTGACGCTGCTGTCCGCGTTTTCGCCCGGCAGGGCTTCCACTCGACACGGGTCGCCGACATCGCTGATGAAGCCGACGTGGCCTATGGGCTCGTCTACCACTACTTTTCCTCCAAGGAGAACATCCTCAATGAGCTCTTCGACCAGCGCTGGTCGCTGCTGATCGAAGCGATCGCCGAAGCCGACCGCAGTGCCATGGCCCAGGAGGAGAAACTCGGCGCGGTAGCCGGATTCATCATTGATTCCTACCGCTACGACCCGGATCTGATGAAGGTGATCATCGTCGAAGTGACCCGGGCCGCGAACTCCTTCGGCCGCACCCACCTTCATGAAATCAACCGGGCATATGAACTGATCGCCAAGATTGTCTCCGATGGCCAGGAGCTCGGAACCTTCCGTGAGGACATCGATCCGGCTTTCGCGGCGATGGTCTTCTACGGAGCGATCGAACAGCTGCTTTCCGGCTGGATTTTCGGAGTGATCCCCGGCAGTGATCGCAACTTCGACGAGGCCCGTGAACTCACGGTCCGTACGATCTGTCACGGTCTTCAGCGTCGCTAGGAGTTGTTTGCCGGGAGGATGGGTATCCTGCCAGTACCCATGGATAACGACATCGTCAGAAGGCTCACCTGGAGCGTAATGCTCACCGCCAGCAGCGCCTTGGCCAGCCTGGTCGCTGCCCGCATCGCAGCGGTCGCCTACCGCAAGTTCTTCAACGAGGATCCGCCGGAATAGCCTTGGCTCCATCGGACTATCAACCGCCACCTCACCAGCGTCCGCCAGGACGCCCGGATCCGGACCGTCCTGCTTCTGACAAGACGGTTGGCGAGATGGTTTTCGAGGTATCTGAACGAACCTCGAACCTGATCCGCGAGGAGATCGAGCTCGCCAAGACCGAGGTAAGCGAAAAAGTCACCACCCTGGCCAGAGGGTCGGCGGTCGGTATCGCCGCAGGCGTCTTCGCATTTCTCGCTCTGATCCTGCTCATGCATTCTTTCGCGCTTGGAGTCGCTTCGCTGTTCGGTTGGGGTGCCTGGGCCGGCTATCTGCTTGAGGGTGTGCTCTTCATCCTGGTTGCTGCCGGTGCCGGCTACTTCGCGTACAGCTCGTTCGAGAAAACCGGTGCTCCGATCCCAACCGAGGCGATCGAGGAAGCGCAGAAAACCAAGGCCCTGCTCACCCCCGGAGATGAATCCTGATGAGCGAAGAAAAAGCTGATCCCGACAAGCCGTCGGGCGTCCCCGAAAAGCCATTCAGACCCGAAGGTGTCGGCCCCGAAGCCCCGGCCGGCAACACCCCGAACCGCTGGGCTCCGGCGGAAGGAACCCCGGCGCCGGCTGCCGGGTCTCCTGGCTCGCCGTACGCGCCGCCACCACCCAAGCGAAACTCACAGCAGATCAGGGCGGACATAGATGCCCAACGGGCCGAACTCGGGCAATCGGTCGACCAGCTTCGCGACCGGGTAACGGAACTTACGGACTGGAAAAGCCAGATCCGCAAGCACCGCAAGCAGATCATCGTCGGTGCCGTTGCCACTGGCTTCGTGGTCGGCGGCCTGATGGCCCTCCGCCGCCGCTGACCGGAGCCAGCCCATCCACTTGGACGTTTCGGGTCGGCGGGCTTCTTTTGCGCCCCGGCGGTGGCCGGTTGCTTCAGTGAAGCGAGGGGAGCGACCAGCTCTTCTCGTAGGAGAGCATCCTGAGGGCGAATATCAGGAGCATTCCGACTGCCATTGCCGGGGCTTGGGCAATCGAAGTGGTTTCGACCAGTAGAACGTAGATAGCGGTGCCAGCCAGGGCTGCGGTCGCGTAGATGTCACTCCGCAGGATCAGCGGCTGCTGGCCTGCGAGCAGGTCGCGGATCACGCCGCCGCCGACCCCGGTCAGGATGCCGCAGACCACGGCGGTCGGCGCATCGAAGCCGAGCCCCAGGGTGAGCTGGGCACCGGTGACCGCAAATAGCGACAGTCCGAGAGCGTCGAGCAGGACCAGACTGCGCTCGAACTCCTGATGATCACGCCCGAAATGGCGGACCAGCGGGATCGCGAGGAATGCACCGACCACGGCGAACGGAAGGTACTTGTCGTCTTCGACCCAGAAGACCGGGGTATCGCCGAGGATCAGGTCCCGCATGGTTCCGCCACCGAGCGCGGTTACCGCACCGACCACGACCACCCCGAACCAGTCGAGCTTGCGCTCGGCGACGGCGACTACCCCGGAAACGGCGAAGACCACCGTTCCGATCAGCTGTGCGGCTTCCATCATCCGTAGTTCTGACGGCGAAAGAGGTCGTCGGTAATCGAGGCAACCCGGTCCAGGAAAAGGATCCCGTCGAGGTGATCGATCTCGTGAAGAACGCAACGGGCCTCGAATCCGGCCAACTGCACCTGGTTCATTTCCAGGTCATTGTTGCCGTCCATGAATTCCACGGTCGCTTTACGGGGCCGGCGTACATTCGCAGTCAGATCCGGAAGTGAAAGGCAGCCTTCCCGGCTGACCTTGGTGCCTTCCGAATGATGAACGACCCGTGGGTTGACCAGGACCATCAGGCCATGTTCATCCTTCGCCTTTGGATGGCCGGAGATGTCCACTACCGCGATCCGGACCAACTCGCCGATCTGCGGGGCAGCCAGCCCGACGCAATGATCGAATGAGTTCATCGTGTCAAGCAGGTCAGTGATGACCCGTCTGGTTTCAGGCCGTTCGTCAATTCCGGACCGCGCGGGCACGCAGACTTCCTTCAGTACGGGGTCGGGGTAGGTGAGGACCTCGCGGGTAGCCAACCGGAGCGCCGTTCAGGTGAGAAGCCGGGGCATCTAGAAAACCCCGGAATCGAGCTCGGCGAGTCGGGCCTCGACCTGCTTCGAATCACGCAGCCCGTTCAGGGCCAGGTCGAGGTCATTTTCGACGCCTGCGGGCACAGCGACTTCGACCATCAGGGTGTAGAGCGCGGCATCGCTGCTGCCGGTGCGACGAGTACGGAGGTCGGTGATATTTACGTTGAGCGACGCCAGAGCGGCAGCGGTGTCGTGGACGATGCCGGGACGGTCGGCACCGTAAACGGTGAGCACATGAGTCGGAGCCGCGCCCCGGTTCAGGCTCTCGACCGGGCTCAGGGTGATCCCTCCGAGTTCGAATTCCCGCCCGACATCTTCGAGCCTTGCTTCAAGCGATTCCAGGTGAGTATCCCCGGGCAGGGAGACGATCAGCATCACGGCGAAGTGGCCGTGGAGGATCGACATCTGCGAATCATCGACATTGCCGCCCGCATCAAGCAGAGCAGCTGTGATCGCAGCGACAATCCCTGGGCGGTCCCGGCCGATCGCGGTGACCGCGAGATTCATCAGAACTTCGAACCAACCAGCGCCGTCGGCACGGTGCCGATCGCGACGAGACCCGGCCCGGCATGGCAGCCGAGAACGGTGAACATCTCATCGAGGAATGCCCCCTCACACTGGAACACTTCCCGGCAATGCGCGGCCAGCTCGGCAGCCAGCTCAGGCGCCTGGATGTGCTGGGCCGTCCAGGTGATTTCTTCTCCGGAAGCAGCCTTCTCGCTGGCGAAATCCTTGAGTCGCTGCATCGCACGGCTGGTAGTTCGGACCTTCTCGACCGGCCGGACAGTCTCCTCGAGAGTGATCAGGGGTTTGATCTTCAGGGCGCCACCGATCCAGGCCTGCGCTCCGCCGATCCGGCCACCCTTGCGCAGGTATTCGAGCGTATCGACCATGATCAGGGTTTCGAGGCCATCACGGGCTCCTTCGATCTGGGCAACGCATTCCTCGACCGATTTCCCTGCCGCGATCGCATTCGCGGCCCCGAGGGTGGTCAGAGCGAGCCCGCCTGCGGTGGTGCGGGAATCAACCACCGTGATCCGCTCGCCACCAAGGCCATCCGCCTCGAGTTGCCCGGCGGCCTGTCGTGCCGCTTCACAGGTTCCCGAGATACCACCGGAAAGATGAAGCGAAATCACATCCTTTCCCGCATCGAGGAGCGGAGCGTAAACCTCCATGAAGTCGCCGACGGAAGGCTGGGACGTCGTGGTCAGCTGAGGCGACTCGAGAACTGCCTTGTAAAACGACGCGTAGTCGTCAATCTCGTTCTCTCGCCGCTGCTCGCCATTGAGGATCACATAGAGATTCACCACACTGATGTCGAGCCGCTCACGGTCCTCTTTCGTGAGCGAAGCTGTCGAATCGGTAACCAGCGCGATGTTGGGATCGGCGGACACGTCACGGTTCTATCAGAAGGTGACGGAAATCACCGGGACAAGGTCGCCGAACCGCTACTCTTTGACTATGTCCGAAACGTCTGAATCCGCCATCACCCTGACCGAAACCGCCGCCGGGAAGATCGCCGAACTGATCGGTGATTCTCCGGAAGGTGAAGAGCAGGCCCTGCGTGTCGCGGTGCGTGGCGGTGGCTGCTCCGGATTCCAGTATGCGCTTGCCTTTGACACCAAGGGCGAGGACGACCATGTGTTCGAGCACCGGGGCGTTTCCGTGATCGTCGACAAAGTCAGCATGCAGTTCGTCTTCGGATCCGAAGTCGATTATGTCGATGGACTCAGCGGAGCAGGGTTCCAGGTCAACAACCCGAATGTTGTCGCCGCCTGCGGCTGCGGATCATCCTTCCAGGTGAAGGATGAAGCAGACTCCGCCACAGCCACCGCCTGATTCCCAAGGCTTTCCCGGGCTCCTTGGCCCTCTCCTGCGGGTGTAGGCCCGGCCGGATCCCTTTCACCGGGCGTTCACAGGACGTTCCCGGAACTTTCACAGGACTTTTCCCGGATTGACACATGAGGGCACCGCCCTCCCCGCAGACTGAACCGTCCTGGGCTGGAAGCCGTTGTGGTCGGAGTTGATGATTCGGGATATGCGGTTGCCGACGCAGGCGGCAACCTGCTTTACATCCACCGCGATTCCAGGAGCATGCGCCTGCCTGCGACAGGTTCAAAGATCGGCACCGGGATCGATCCGGCAGAAAACGGAACCTTCATTCAGTCCGGCGCAGTCGAGCAGCGGGGCAAGGCAACGACCACGAAACTGGGCGGAGTGGTTTCCTGGATCGATGCCGAAACGGGAGTGATCACAAACCACAGAACCCGAAACCACAGAACCCGAAACCGTGGGACCGCTGACAATGCCGACGTTGACGGTGAAGAAGCTCGGGGTGGTCGGCGAGCCGCTGGCCCAGATCGACATGTCCGGCCCGGTCAGATGGGATCCGGACGCGGCCAGCCTGAGCATGGGCGTCGACAGCTTCGGGGTATTGAACCGGGAGGTCGTACTGGCGGTTCCGGGTGAGCTGGGGCTGGCAAAGATCGTGAACGGACGACGTTATGCGGCCTCGGTTGACCTTGATAATTCGGGTGTGACCTCGCTCGCCGGTCTTTCGGCCAACTTCAGCAGGGCATCAGCGACAGACCCCGCTCAGGCCTTCGGAACTCACTCCCGCTGAGCCCTTCGAAACTATTTCCGCTCAGGCCTCAGGAACTCGCCTCCGTTGAGGCGGAAGCCTGGCTCAGGCGCCTTCGATGTCCATCGGAGGGCTCTTGTATGGGCCATCCTGATTCGCGGCTTCCGCCGGGTCGGCTTCACTGGCGGGTTGCTCCACTCCCAGAGTTTCCGCGAGCTCGCCGTTCTCGAACATCTCTTCGACGATGTCGCAACCGCCAAGCAACTCGCCGTTTACGTAGAGCTGAGGGAAAGTCTCCCAATCGGAAATCTCGGAGGTCACCTCCCGTAGCGGCTCCAGTGCCGGCAATACATCGATCGCGCCGTACTCGACACCCATCTGGTCCAGGACCTGCACGGTTCGCATGGAAAATCCACATCGCGGTGCGGATGGTGTGCCCTTCATGAAGAGCAGCACCTGATTCTCTGCGATGAGCTCCTTGACGCGGTCTGTGAGTTCCTGATCAGCCATGTGGATGATGTTAGGGGATGTGCGGGTCCGGCCTGCCAGTTGATGGCCGGGACTGCAGCTGGTCCGGCCTGCTAGTCAAGGACCTTGATGGTCAGGGCGTGGATGGTTCCGTCGTCGAAACGCTGGCGGACCGCGGCCTTGACCATGCGGTGCTGATCGATCCGGCTCCTGCCTTCGAACTGTGGCGCCGAAACTTCGGCCCGTAGGTGGTCCCCGGTGCCGGTCTCGTCGATCACCTCGGCACTGGATCCCGGCAGGGCATCCTCGATCATTACCTTGAGCTCGTTCAGGTCAGCGGCCATCAGTCCCTGCTCCCGGTGGCTGCGGCTTCTGCCTGCGTGGCTGCGGTTTCAAGCATCTCGTCGATTCTCACGAATTTGACCCGGGGCCGGCCGTGAGGTTCACCCTTGCCCACTTCGGCCTGGTCGATCTTCTCCCAGCCGCTGAACGAGACATAGTTGGCGCCCCGCTCCCGGAGCAGCGTTTCGATCGAGTTCGGGTCCGGGGATTCCGGATCGAGCAGTTTGCCCGCCGACACATCTTCGAACAGGTGGGTGACCGTTTCAGTCGCGCACTTCTTGTTGGTGCCGATCACACCGGAAGGGCCGCGTTTGATCCAGCCGGCCGTGTAGTGGCCGGTGCGGTGCTCACCGCCGTGGGTGTCCAGCACCCGGCCGTGCTCATTGAGGATGGTCCCGCGGCGTTCATCGAACGGAACTCCCCGCAATGGAATCCCGGTGTAGCCGACCGATCGCAGGATCAGGTCGCAGGTGAGTTCTTCACGCTGCCCGCTGTCTTTTGCTTTCAGGTTTCCGTTCTCTTCAATCAGTTCGTTGCGGGCGATCACGACGCTCCTGACCTTGTCGCCACCCTTGATCTCGACTGGCGAGGCGAGAAAGCGAAGAATGACCTTCTTCGGCTTGCCGGAGGGTTTGCGTGCGGCGTATTCCCTGACGATCTCCACGTTGACCCGGGCCGTCTTGTCTGCCTCGTCGGAGTTGATCCAGGCTTCGCTGGCGGGGTCGAGTTCGACTTCGTCCGGGTTGACGATGACGTCGGCTTCCTCGAGCTCGCCGAGTTCCTTCACTTCGGGGTTGGTGTAGGCGGCCTGTGCGGGGCCGCGACGGCCCAGCACGACGATCTCCTCGATTCCGGATGCGTCAAGCAGCTCGATTGCATGGTCCGCGATATCGGTTTTCCGAAGCTCCGCATCATCAAGCGCGAGCATCCTCGCGACATCGAGGGCGACGTTGCCGTTACCGATCACCACCGCACGCTTTGCCTCGTCCAGCTTGAAATCCCGGTCCGCATAGTCGGGGTGGGCGTTGTACCAGCCAACGAAGGCCGTTGCGGCATGGCTGCCGGGCAGGTCCTCTCCGGGGATGCCGAGCTCCCGGTCCGCTTCCGCCCCGAAGGTGTAGATCACGGCGTGATAATGCTTCTCGAAATCCTCGACCCCCAGGTCACGGCCGACTTCTACGTTCCCGAAGAAGCGGAAACCTTCTTTTGCGGCGGTTCGCTCATATACCCGGGTGACCGACTTGATCTTGGGATGGTCGGGCGCGACACCACCGCGAACCAGTCCGTAGGGGGTAGGCAGGCGATCGAATAGATCGACCTGGGCCTGGGTTTCAGGGTCCTTGATGATCTGGTCGGCGGCGTAGAAGCCGGATGGACCGGCGCCGATGATTGCCACGCGAAGGGGGTTTTCGGGAGTGCCTGGATTGCTCATTCGGTCACCAAGGATAGGCAA
>JAGQUU010000098.1 GCA_020438345.1 Solirubrobacterales bacterium
CGACCACATCCTATGCCCGGGTTCCGTCGGTGCGCGTATATTCCAGCGGGTGGAGGGACCGAAGGAAAGCGCGTCCGGGCGCGTCCGGAAGATCACCGGCGACCGCATGATCTGGGTCGCCGTCGCGGTCCTTACCCTTGCCGGCCTCGGGTTTCGGCTCCACAGGTACTCGCAGGGTCTTTTCGGGGATGAACTATCAACGCTATGGATCGTCTCCAACAACGGACTGTCCGGGGTTCTCTCGACCGTTCACAGTGACGCCGAGATCACGCCCCCGCTCTACTTCGTGTTGTCCTGGCTCGCGGTGAAGCTGGGCTCGGCGCCGGAGCTGGTCCGGTTGCCCGCACTGATCGCCGGTGTTTTGACGATCCCTTCGGTTTTTCTTCTGGGGCGCCGCCTGACCGGAGCTTTCCCTGCTCTGCTTGCGACGACCGTGGTCACCTTCAGTCCGCTCCTGATCAACAACTCCGGCGAAGGGCGCGGGTACTCGACGATGCTGCTGGCCTTGATCCTCGCGGCGCTCTGCATGCTCCAGGTCAGGGCGCAGCGCGGCCGGGTCTGGTGGATCGGCTGGGCGGTGTTCTCCTGTGCTGCCCTCTACAGCCACTACACGGCGATTTTCGTGGTTGCAGCCCTGTTCCTCTGGTCATTGTGGGCGATGCCGCGTGAACGTAAGTGGCTGCTTGGTGCTTCCGTGCTGGCGGCGCTTGCCTACCTGCCGTGGCTTTCCGGCTACGTGGCGGACAGCAACTCACCGACCACTGAACTTGTTGCGGTGCTGACCACCTTCGACCTGAAGGCGATCGTCACCGACCCGATCCTGCTCACCTTCAGCACCCCCTACGCCGAGCCTTCGGTCAAAGCGGCAATGACCGAAGGTCCCGGCCCGCTGATCGCGGTCGGCGGGTTGTTGCTGGCTGCGACAGGTGCCCTGATCCGTCGGCGCGCAATCGGAAGCTGGTCCTTCGATGGTGGCCGTCCCGACCGCCAGGACGTCGCCCTGATCCTGCTGCTCCTGCTCGCGGTTCCGGTCGGGGAGATCCTCTACAGCCTGGTCTCCTCGAACATCTTCGGCATGCGGAACCTCACTGCCGCATGGCCTGGCATTGCTCTGGCGATCGGATTGGTGGTCGGAGCATCAGGCAGGCGGATCCGCGTCGTCGCCGCGCTGGCTGTCTCGGCCGGCTTCGTGCTGATGGCGATATGGACTCTCGGGGAGGACCGTGCGATGCCCGACTATGGCGCCGCGTCAGAATGGGCGATCAACGAGGCTGGACCTGACGGCACGATCGTCGAAACCACGACCCTTCAGGGTTCACCCACCCCGCTGACTCCGCTTGGCGCCCAGATGGGTGATCGCCGGCCGGAGTTCCAGCTCGGACTTCCTCCCGGGGAGCCGCCCTTCTATTTCGCCAACTCGCCCGATGAATGGACGCTTTGGAGAAAGGCCCTTGAGCGGTCTCGGGGGTCACGCCTCGTTCTGGTCGAGCCCAGGCTGCTTGACCAGACAGTCTGGGACAACAGCAGTCCCAACTGGGTTCCGTATGACTTTGCCGACCGGGCACTTGCCAATCTGCCTTCCGGGTTCGAGGTTGTCGGGAGCAGGACTTTCCCGGGTGTCATTCCGCTTGAGGTGACCGTGATCAGTGGTCCCTCCGACCCTGAATAGACTGGCTCCCTGTGTCCAGTGAACTCGACGTACGGCTAGACCTTCCTCTACCGGGGGGTCTCGTCACCGGCAGCAAGGTGGTGCTGCCTCTGATCGGTGCCTGTTTCCATCCCGGCCGCCGGATCCAGTCACTTTCGGTCGATGCCGGTGAGGGACCGGTGCCGGTCCGTACCGATGCGATGCCAAGAAGGGATCTCTACGAAGCTCTCCACTTCGCCGGCACCGAATCTGCCGAAGACCCTGGAGGCCATAGCTTTCGGAGCGGATTCTGGATCGATCTGCCGGTCACCATGGGGGCCTCTCCGATGGAGATAGTTCTCATCGCACGGTTGGAGGGTGGTGGTGAAGCCCGGGTCGGTCTTGCCACGATCGAGCCGGTCCGGGCACCGCTCCCGGTCTTCGGGGTCACTCCCACGTGGACCGGCACCCCCCGGGTTGCGATCACAATGGCTACCTGGAATCCGGACCCGGAACTCCTGGCGGCCCAGATCGATTCGATCCGCGCCCAGACGATCGAGGATTGGATTTGCCTGATCAGCGACGACTGCTCAGACCCGGAAGGGGTGGAAACAATCACCGGCCTGATCGAGGGTGACCCGCGGTTCATCTTCTCCCGCTCGGAGGAGCGGCTTGGTCATTACCGGAATTTCGAACGGGCCCTGGAAGCCGTGCCAAGGGAAATCCCATATGTGGCGATGGCCGACCAGGATGACCGCTGGTACCCGGAGAAGCTGGAGGTGCTGCTCGATGAAATCGGTGACAGCCGACTCGTCTTCAGCGACCAGCGGATCGTTTCGAAGGATGGTGTGGTGATCGCAGAGAGTTACTGGACCGAGCGAGACAACAATCACGAGAGCCTGATCTCGATGCTGATTGCGAACACCGTCACCGGAGCGGCCTCGCTGTTCGACACGCGCCTGCTTGAGGTGGCTCTGCCCTTCCCGTTGGTGCCCGGGAGTCAGTATCACGACCAGTGGCTGGCTCTCACTGCGATGGCGACCGGTGGCCTGGCCTGGGTTGACCGACCCCTTTACGACTATGTCCAGCATGGCGGTGCCACCCTCGGCCATCAGGCGGCGACGCACGCCAAGGCCCGGGTTGACCTGCGGACAATGCTGGCCCGGGTCAAACGCGGTGAATGGCAGCGGCTCGCCTCAGGCTGGCGGGCGGCGTACTTCCTCGCCTACCGGAGGATCTGCGTACTGGCGGAAACCCTGCTGTTGCGCTGTGGCGAACAGATAGGCCGTTCCGACGGCCGCCAGATCCGCCGCTTCATCAAAGCCGAGCGGTCCCCCGTTGGCTTCCTCTGGCTCGCGGCTCGCAGTCAGCGACCCCGGTTCGGACACAACGAAACCCTCGGAGCGGAGAAGATCATTACCCAGGGAATTCTCTGGCGACGTCTGATCGGTGCTGCGTCGACCGGTCGCCGCAAGCCGATCCCCGGGCTTCCGTATGACGCGAGCATGCCGGCAGTCGAGGTGGCGAAAACCGCGGATATTGACCATCCGGTCGCCCGCAACATGGGCAACCTGATCCTCCCGCTGGATTTTTCGCTCAACGAATCCGCACCGCGCCGGGTCAACCTGCTGGTGCCGACCGTTGAGCTCAAACATTTCTTCGGCGGGTACATCACCAAGTTCAATCTCGCCCGGAAGCTGGCCGAGAGCGGACACAGAACCAGGATCCTGACCGCCGATGCGACACCCCAGCTGCCTCGGGACTGGAAGCAGCGAGTGGAATCCTACGCCGGCCTTGAGGGAATGTTCGACCAGGTCGAGATCGCCTTCGCCCGGGATCTGGATGCCCCGGTGGAGATCAGCCCGGAGGATTCCTTCATTGCTACCACCTGGTGGACAGCTCACATCGCAGCCCGGGCGATCCGCCAGACCAGCCACGACCGGTTTCTTTACCTGATCCAGGAGTACGAGCCCTACACCCACCCGATGGGTTCGTGGGCGGCGCTTGCGATGAGCACCTATGAAATGCCTCACACTGCCCTGTTCTCCACTGAGCTTCTCCGTGGCTTCTTCCGCGAACGCAGGTACGGGGTCTTCATGGAAGGTGAGGCAAGGGGTCTGGAGCTTTCCGCTTCCTTCCAGAACGCGATCACCGAGGCGAGTCCGCCGTCGGTGGACGAAATGGCCGCGAGGGAACGTCCCACCCTGTTGTTTTACGCCCGTCCGGAAGCCCACGGTGCCCGCAACATGTTCGAGCTGGGGCTGCTCGGTCTGTCCGAAGCGGTAGCGCGGGGGATTTTCGGACCGGAATGGAACTTCCGCGGCATCGGTTCGGTTGAGGGCGGGGACGTGATCGGCCTGGGTAGCGGACGGAGTCTGGAGGTTCTGGCCCGCACCGACCAGTCCAGCTACGGCGAGCTCCTGGCCCGGCACGATGTCGGGCTGGCCCTCATGTGTACGCCCCATCCGAGCCTGGTTCCGCTGGAGATGGCTTCCGCCGGTCTGGTCACCGTGACCAACAGCTTCGAAACCAAGACAGCCGAGCAGATGTCGGCCCTGTCTTCGAACCTGATCGCTTCGCCTCCGAGCCTGGAGGGTGTTGTCTCCGGACTGGCCGAGGCCGTGGCGCGTTCCGGAGATTTCGAATCCCGTGTGGCCGGTGCGGCGGTTGACTGGAGTAGTGACTGGGAAGAGTCCTTCGGACCGAAAACCATGGAGCAGATCAACCGGCTGCTCAAGGCCGGCTAAGGCAGCTGGGCTGCATCGTGAGGCGCGGGTGGCATACCCTCCCCGGCCTATGGAGCTGAACGATGAGAACGATCCTGGCCGCTGGGCCCATTCGCTCGGAAACGCGCTGGAGATTGTTACTGGCTGCCTCGACGCTGCCGAAGCGAAGTCCGTGGTCGAGGTCGGGGCGTACGCAGGAGACCTGACCAGGCTGCTGCTCGAGTGGGCTGAACGGTCCGGCTCCACCATCATGGCGATAGACCCTGAACCTTCCCCCCGGCTCGACCGGCTGGAAGAAGAACGCAGCGAACTGACCGTGGTCAGGGAGCCTTCCCTGGAGGCGTTGAGCCACGTTGACCTGCCCGACGCCGTGATTATTGACGGCGACCACAACTACTACACGGTCAGCGGTGAACTGAAAGCGATTTCGGATCGAACCGACAGCTCTGAACTGCCGTTGTTGCTCTTCCACGACGTCGGCTGGCCGCATGCCCGCCGTGACTCGTTCTACGTGCCGGACCGGATCCCCGGGGAGTACAAGCAGGACATGGTGGAGGGGGCGCATGTTTTCCCGGGCGAACCTGGCCTGACAGCCGGTGGTCTTCCGTACAAGTGGGCCTCGGCGAACGAGGGAGGCCCCCGCAACGGGGTTCTAACGGCGATCGAAGATTTCGTCGAAGGTCGCGAAGGTCTGAACCTGGCAGTAATTCCGGTGTTCTTCGGGGTCGGCGTCGTCTGGCATGACGACGCTCCGTATGCGGGTGCCCTGGTTGAAGCGATCAGGTTCTGGGACCGCAATCCGGTGATCGAGCGACTCGAGCAGAACCGGATCCTTCACCTCGCCACTTCCCACCAGAGGGCTCACCAGGCCTGGTACCTGGAGAAGAAACTCGCCTGGCAGGAGCGGATTCTGCGGGAGCTGCTTGATTCTTCGGCCTTCGCAGCGGCAGACCGCTTCTCGCACCTCAAGTCGGGGGGCAAGGGCATCACCTGGCGGGATCAGATCGAGGAAGCCCTCGATGACCCGCCGATAATTACCTGAGGTTCATTTGCGTCGGAAAAGTCCGGCGAGCCAGCGAAGCGGACGGGTGACTTTCCAGCTGAGGCTGCCGCGGAGTCGTTCCATTTCCTTCTCGACGGCTTCGCGTTTAAGGGCGTCGGAAGCAGCCAGAGTTCGTGACGCAGCAGCGTCTGCTTCCGCGTATTTCGCCCGGCGTTCCCAGTCGTCCCCGCCGGCCCCGACACCGGGCAGGCGACCTTCCCACTTTTCGTTCAGGCGAATGAATGCCTCGGCCCACGTTTCAGGATCGGAGACCAGCTGAAGCGAGTGGTGGTGCACCATCTTCGCGTCCATCGTCATCACCCGCTTGCCTTTCTCCCGGGCCTGACAGCAGATGTCGAAGTCATATCCGTGGAGCTTGCCGAGGTTCTCGTCAAACCGGAGATTCTCGATGGCCCAGGGGCTGAAGCAGATCACGAAACCGTCAATCGAATCGACTTCACCGGTGGTGGCGAAAGTGGGGGTGTCTTCCCGCTTCCATGAAAGTGACTCCATGTCGCCACCGCCGTGCTCCAGGTAACGGTGGGTAAACGAGGCCCAGGTGACAGCACCCTCCCACCAGGCGATGGTTCGGACCCCGAGGGCGCCGGCGCAACCAACCAGCGCGACATCCGGTTCCTTCAGAGTTTCGCGCAGGGTCGCACAGAAGTCAGGGTCGACGATCTCGGCATCCTGATGGAGCAGCACCAGCGCTTCCAGACCCTCGATTTCCTTTGCCTTATCGAGCAGCAGGTTGTAGTTCCGGTAAAGGGTTCCGGTGGTCTGGTGGGGCATGATGACCGAGTCGGGTTCCGCGGCGAGGCGAATTCCAGGTTCGGCACAGCGCTCCCACATCGGCGCATCAGTGATCGAGACTCCAAAGGCAATCAAGGGCCGCAGGACTCTACTCTAGTCTGGCCTGAGCATGCCTTCGAGCACCAACCATCCGATTGCGATCTGCATGGCGACCTACGAGCCCGACGCCGACTTGTTCGCCCGCCAGATCGAATCAATCCGGTCACAGACCAGCAACAGCTGGATCTGCCTGATCAGTGACGACCACTCCACCGACGAGTCGGTCGGCATGATTGAAGGGATCCTTGCCGGGGATGAGAGGTTCCGCTTCTCCCGCTCCCGTAAGCGGCTCGGCTTCTACCGGAATTTCGAGAGGGCACTGGGCATGGTTCCGCCGGAATGTGAGCTGGTTGCTCTTTCCGACCAGGATGATTTCTGGCACCCGGAGAAACTGGAAACCCTGGCCGGTCTGATCGGTGGGCGCAACCTCGTTTACAGCGACATGAGGCTGACCCTTCCGGACGGGACCGAGCTTTCCCCGACTTTCTGGCGGGGTCGCCGCAACGAGTACGGCAACCTGGCCTCGGTGATGATCGCCAACACGATCACCGGCTCGGCATCGCTGTTTCGCCGGGAGCTGCTGGATACGGCCCTGCCGTTTCCGGAGAACCCGGGCTGGCAGTTCCATGATCACTGGCTGGCGATCTGCGCCCTGGCAACCGGCGAGGTCGGTTACTCCGACCGGGCGCTATACGACTACATCCAGCATGCCGGAGCTGTGCTGGGGCAGGTATCCGGGTCAGGTACCGGCAGCCGGCTGAAGGAATGGCTGCGGGAATTGACCGGATTCGGCAACTACTGGCGGGCCGGCTACTACTTCGATGTGCTGCGGCTTCAGGCCCAGGCAACGGCGCTCCTTGAAAGAACTGAAGCGGCCGGCGAGCAGCTCGACCGCGGCAAGGCTTCGACTCTGCGCCGGTTCTCCCGGGCCGAGCGTTCCATCCTGACACTGATCTGGCTGCTGGTCCGTCCGTTCCGTGCGCTTGTTGGCAGGAACGAGACGCTGGGCAGTGAAACCTGCCTTTCCCGTGGTCTTCTGTGGCGGCGGATCACCGGCATCCGGCAGAAGCTGCCGCTACCCGAACCGCCCACCGGTCCCCCGCCCGGGGATCCCGGCGCTTATGGACCCCGCGGCATCAGGCGCTGGCGGGCGGGGCAGATCCGTCCCGGCGCCTAGCTTCCGTCTTCGACGGGTTCAAACTCACGGACTGTCACGGTGTAGCCCAATCCTGTGAATTCCCGGGAGTCAACTTCCGTGGCTTTCCCCCGGAGCGCCTGTTCGAACTCCTCTGTTGCCGGTGAGTCAAACATCCGTCCATAGACCTCACCGGTTCCCGAGACGAGAAAGAGGGGCGCTCCATCAGCCCGATCGAGGCTCTCGGTCACAACCTCCGCGGTTGGTGTGACCTCGAATGAGGAGTAGCGTCCGGCCCCGCCAGGGGCGATAGCGGCGGCAAGGTCGTCGCGGGAAGGAACACCGATCCGGATGACGGGCAGGTCGGTTCCCTTGATCTCGAAGGCGACGTCCAGATTCCCGGTCGGGGCCGGCTGAAGCCCCCCGGCATCAACCACGACCGAGCCGGGCGCGGCCTTTGATTCGATAAAGCCGGCGGCAGCGAGATAGTTCGGCCTCCGGTTCTCCGAATTCAGGGTTGAGATTGCCGCGAAGCTGAAACAGGCCAGGACCAGGCCGGTCGCTGACCAGCGCACCACCGTGTTGCGCGGCGCCGCCAGAAGAGCTGCAACCACCAGGGCCAGTCCGACCGAGGACGGTGCGAGGTTCCGCGGCAAGAAGACGCTGACCGAGAACGTGCTGAACAGGATGGTTCCGATCGGGGCACTCACCGCGAGCAGAACCGGCAGCACGATGAGTCTGTCGGGACGCCAGCTGCCGTTCTCGGCGATCCGGCGAAGCAGCCCGAAAGCGCCGAGCAGCAGCCCTGTCGCGAACAGGGCCAGGAAGACCGGGCCGGGGATAGACCCGGCTCCCACAAACGGATGTCCGACGCTCCAGTGGAGAAGTCCGTGCCACGCCGAGTCGACGTCGAAGGGGAAAAGGGCACCGATCACGTTGGCACCGGGCGAGTCGCTATCGGCCTTGTACTCCGGAAGCCACGGCAGAAAAAGGATTGCGGCACCGATGCTGGCCCCGACAAGTTGCTTGCGGCGATCCGGAAACGCGACGAGGGCCCATACGAACTGTGCGGCGAGGACGAACAGGGCCGTGTAATGGGCGTACATGGCAGCGGCACTGGCGAATGCGAAGAGGACCCACCATCCGGTCCGGTTGCCCTTCAATGCCTTCAGCAGCGCAATCGAGCTGATCACAACGCAAAGGGCAAGCAGCGAATAGCCCCGGGCTTCGGTCGAGTAGAAGATCATGAAGGGGGAAAGGGCGACCAGGGCCGAACCCAGAATTCCCGCTCTGGCCCCGACGGTCAACCGACCCAGAACGAAGGTGAGCGGGACTGTGCCAAGCCCGGCGAGCAAAGCGGGAAGCCGATAAAGCTCCGGGCTGTCCCCGAACCGCTGTGATAGCCAGGCGAGGATGAAGTACAACGGCGGAGAGACTTCCTGCTCTCCCTTGACGTACTCCAGCATGTCCACGAAATGCCGGTTGTGGACCACGAAGCGAGTCGACCCTTCGTCCCAGATCAGCGAGTCACCAAAGTTCGCAAGTCGCAAAATCAGGGCGAGGACGGTCAGTACTCCGACGATCAGCCAGGCGTTGCGCCCCGAAAGGCGCCCTTCCTCATTCGGGGTCATTCAGGTCGTTGTCCCGGCTGGCCGGCCCAGCCTGCTTCCAGGTCCCTGAGCGAAACCGCCACGGATTGCGAGTAGAGAGTGAAAAGAATGCAGAGATTGCCGAGGGAAACCATCGAAAGAATTCCCATCGCTGCCAGCGAATAGGTGGCCCAGCCGGGGATTGCCTGAGAGGTGCCGTAACGGACCGCGAGGATCACCACGGCAAGACCGACCGCCAAAAGGAAAATCGAAAGGAATAGCCAAAGTGCCCGTCTTGCGATCGCTTCCGAGAAGGGCATCAACATTCGCATCGCGTGGGTGAAAAGTTGTGAGTACCCCATCCGGGAAGATCCGCTGAATCGGGGGCCGCGCTCGCAGGGGACGAAAGTGACCGGCACTTTCAGTACGAGCAGCGTTGATGAATAGCAGAGGGCAAAGGAAGGATGAAGCAGGATTCGTCTTGCGGTCCCGGCTCTGTAAGCAGCGAAGTTCCCGCTCTCGACGGCACTGCCCGTGGCGAGTTTGAAGCAGCCTTTGAAGGCCGGGTAGAGAATCCGAAATGCCAGCGGCGCGTGGGACCGTTTCGTGCGCTTTGCGATCACGATCTGCGGGGTGTCGCGTGAAACCTCCAGGAGACCGGCGACCACCCGGGGAACGTCAGCCGGCTTGTCCTCGCCATCGGAATCGAGGGTCACGAGCACGTCTTCGTCCTGAAGTCGCGGCAGCACATGGCGCAACGCGTAAACGAGCCCCCTCTGATGGCCGAGGCTGAACGGAGGTTCAACCACCTCCACGTCATCGAGTTCACGTAGCGACTCGATCTCCGGGTCCTGCCCGGCTGTGTCGTCAAGAACGGTGAAGCGCAATCCGGCCGGGTTGACCTCGGGACTGGAGGCAACTGCTTCGCGAATCTCCGCACGCAATCTCAGGAAAGGTTCGACATCCCTGTAGACAGGGCTGACGATCTGCAGGCGAAACGACTCAGCCTCGCCGGGCGCTTCCGTGCCGCCTTCGTCTAGTTCCGCCACAGGGCACCGCAGTCTATTGGCCGAGTGAACGGCTGACGGTGCAACTACTTGTGGCAGGATCTCCGCATGCGGAGCGAACTGTTCGATCTCCACTCGAAGATCGAACTTGAACATTGGTGGTTCGTAG
>JAGQUU010000099.1 GCA_020438345.1 Solirubrobacterales bacterium
GCCGCAGGTACTGCCGCGTTGATGGCCGCATATCCGGACCGGGTTCCGAATGGCGTCTTCTTTTTGGTCGGCGGGCTTACCACTTCAGGTTGGGAGAACCTGGAGCGGGTCTGGCCCTACTTCGTGACTGGATTCGTCCTTGCGGCCTTTATGGTCCGGCCGCTCGACCGGTTGATGCTGGGTGATGACGTTGCCGCTTCACTCGGTTCCCGACCAAGGGTGATCCGTCTGATCGCTGCGCTGGCCGCGGCGATCCTCGCTTCGGCCGCAGCGTCCATTGCCGGTCTGCTTGCTTTTCTCGGGCTGGTCATTCCGCACCTGATCAGGCTGCTTGGCGGCACCAAGAGCCACGTCTTCGTGATGCCGGTTTCGGCCCTTGCCGGCGCCGCCCTCCTCGCCGCCGGCGACACTCTCGCCCGGACCATAGCTGCGCCGGTTGAAATGCCGGTCGGGCCCTTCCTGGTCCTGCTTGGTGTCCCTCTGTTTCTCTGGCTCTTGAGGAAGGCTGTCTGATGAGTTTCGGACGAAAGCCACCGGACTTCGATCCTGACGCTCCTTTGCTCAAGGTACGTGATGTCGGGGTTGAGATCGCCGGTGAAGTGATACTCGAATCCGCCAGCCTTGAGCTGGAACGCGGCGAGCTGGTCGCCGTGGTCGGTCCCAACGGCGCCGGCAAGTCCACCTTCGCCCGGGCCTTCTGCGGTTTGCGGCGTCCGGACCGGGGAGTGGTTCGCTGGAAGGGTCTGCCGCTCTCCTCGCTCAAGGGTCGTCGACTCGCGGAGGTCAGGGCCTATGTTCCGCAGAGAGCACAGGTTCCGAGCGGGGTGACCGTCGAATCTGCGGTTCGTATCGGACGTTCTACTCACCTCAAACCATTGCAGGGCCTAACCGCCGCCGACCGGGAAGCGGTGGCCGAATCGATCGCCCGTGCCCGGATGGAAGGTTTCGAAGATCGTGACCTCAGCACGCTTTCCGGCGGGGAAATGCAGCGGGTGCAGATCGCCATCGCGCTGGCCCAGGGCGCGCCGGTTCTGGTTGCCGATGAACCAACCGCCCAGCTCGACCTGGGAGCCACGGCAGCGATCTCGAAAATGTTGCGGGAACTGGTTTCCGACGGGATGGGCGTTTTGCTGATCGTCCACGACCTTGCCCTGGCAGCAGCGATCGCCGACCGGGTCGTGGTCATGTCTCACGGGGCGACGATCGCAACCGGGACCCCGGAGGAGGTGTTAACGAGTCAATTGATCAGCGAAGTCTGGGGCGTCGAGGCAGAACTCGTGAAGCGCGAGGGCCGTTCGGCGCTTCATGTCGAGTGGCTGGAACGTCATTAGGCAAGGCTAATACCAATCGTGTTAGTCTGGATTTCTAAGGTGAACCTAACTTCCTCAAATCCCTCTTTCCAAGGAGCATCGCCACACATGTCCAATCGTCTGAATCGCCACCGCAGCCTGATCGCAGGGCTCGCAGCCTTCTTCGCGGTGTTCGCTTTTTCCATGTCCCAGTTCCACGGTTCGGCGAGCGCCGCCGATGTGACCACCGGGTCTGTCGCCATTACGGTTTCCTCCGGCAAAGCCGGCAAGGTCTCGGCTGTCGGACCGGCCACGGTCACCAAGAGAATCGGCAAGAAGGGCGCCAGGGTGACAGGCAGCGTTTCCAGCGCGACCTATGACGCAACGGTTGGTGCCAGCGTCGCCGGAGGGATCAGGTTCTCCAACGGCAAGCGGCGGATCGCCGTCACCGGAATCGGCCTGTCCTTCTACAAGAGCCGCGTCGTGCTGAGCGGAAAACTGGGCGGCAAGCAGCTCAACGTTTTCAAGGCAACCGGAAGTCCCGAGGTTGACACTGCCAAGGGCGTGGCATCGCTATCGGGCGGAAAGCTCACCTTCACCAAGGCAGCTGCGGCCAAGGTCCGGAAAGCCCTGAAACTCAGGAAAGCCCCTCGCGGACGCATCGGTGGACTCGGCATCCAGTTCAACACGACGTTCGTCGATCAGTATCACGAACAGTGCGGTGTTGCGGTTGACTCCAGGTCTGTGGGTTCCTGGCCGGCCGAATCGGCATTGCCGGTCCTCACCGGGGCAACCGCCACTGCCAGGCCGACCAGCATTGACTGGGGTCTGAGGGCAAGCTTCCGCGGATACATATTCGGGACGATGGCCGCCGCAGGCAAGTCCGAAAAGGCGCTTCAGGCACTGGACGGCGCAGGGAGGACCAACCCGCCCATGTCTCCGACCCGCGGATTCTCGTTTCCGGTCTCGGCTGGACAATACGCCGCCAACAGCCCTGGATCCAGCTCGGATGACCAAGCCATAATCAACGGCACCGGCACAGCACTGTTCTGCAATACGGAGCATTTTTTCTGGGCCTCGATTACCGACCCCACGATCGTCATAGACGGCGCCAACTCGCGTATCGTGGCGACGATCAGCCAGAACATCAACGGCAACGGAATGTTCGGAGCCAACGGCCCATGGCAAACTCCGCAAAGGGTGGACCTGGCCACGCTCGACCTGAGCGCAGTGACTCCGACGATCGGTGAAGGCGGCACGCTCACCTACACCGATATTCCGGTCTCCATGAGTGCCAGCGCAGCGCCGTTCGCCACCTACCGGGCCGGTACGGCTCTCGATCCGATAACCGTGACGATCGGAGCCTGAACCTGAAGTCCACTGGCTACGAACCGGCGGTCTTCACCGCAGCGAGGGCGGCCCTTTCGGGGCTTGCCCTCGCTGTCGTTGTGCTTGCTGCGATCATCGGATCGCTGGCCAGTCCGGTCGCGGCCGGAGCAGCTACGCTGAAACCCTGTGAATCGACGGGTTCGAATGGACCGAAAGCAGAGTTGGCCGGGCAGCTCTCACTGGCCCCGTCCCGGGCCACCCGGCGGGCATGGAGGCGCAGCGGCCTCAGCCAGTCACTGATCAAGCCGGCAAGCGGTCTTACCGGCAGGCCAACCTTCAATGTTGCCGCGGCGAAGTACGGGAAGAGCACCGCGAAAGTAACTCTGAAAGGCGGTATCAGGCTTTCACGCGGGAAGCGCTCGTTCCCGATCCGCAGGCTTCAGGTTTTCGCGCCGGCCGGTAAGCCCGCCTTGTTGCGCGCCAGGGTTGGTCGCAGTTTCATAGCCATGTTCAAAGTCAAGGGTGGCAAGCGCTCTTTCAATGCCCGCGAAGGTGAACTTTCCCGGGTCGGCATCGCCCGCCTCACCGTGGCTGGCGCGAGGGTTATCAACCGCAAACTGGACACTGCGCCCGGAAAGCTGAGAGCGGGGACTGCCTGGGGCTATTTCAACCTCTACTCGCTGTACAAGCTCACCGAAGGTGACGGCCCGACCGGGGAAGTCCCCGAAATCCCCCCGGTCAAGACCGAACCGGCCGGTGCCGACAAAGTCACCACCGCCGCCACGATCAAGTGGTACGTCCGCGATACCTTCATCGATTACGTTGCTTCCGGAGTCGGACGTGGCGACGGTGTCTACGCTGAAGGAGGTGCCACCACAGACGCGCCCTCCGGCCCGGATAACCTCGTCTACTCGTTCAACTTCCCGTTTTCTTCAGGGTGGACCGTCCCGGAAACGGTTGGAAGCCCCGAGAATTCGCTGATCAAGGCCAGCGGCACGGTCGGCTTCAGGTTCTGCCGGAACACGATCAACTTCACCGTCGCCGACCCCGAGGTCGAGATCAACGGTGACAGGGATTCCCGCCTGATTTTCCACGTCAACGGAACCGACGGAACCGCCTTCCCGAATCAGCGGGCGGTCATGGTCAAGCTGCTTCCTTCCCGGGCCCAGTCGCACAATGTGACCCCGCTCGGTGGCAACGAATTCCGCGTCAGCTACGAAAAAATCCCGGGCTTCATCCCGGCCGAAGCAACCGGTGTGTTCGCCGGATTCTACCCGGCCTACAGACCGGACTTCGAGGGCCAGGATCCAAGGCCGGATCGCTTCGGCTTCTTTTCGATCGCCTACGACTACACGACGGTTCCCTGATGAAGTCCACGCTCGCCAGGTGGATTTCGGGGCTCTCGGTGGTCGTGGCCGCGCTCCTGGCTGGTTCCTCGATGGCTAACGCGGCCGCCGATCCCGGAGTGGTCGATGTGGTTGGAACCACGTTCAGCAACACCGTGAAGGTCGATCTCGAAAGCGAACTCGGTGCTCCGGCGATAGCCGTGCCGGGCCAGCAGGACATCAAGGGGTGGCCGATCCGCAAGGTTCTGCTTGTTGCCCAGGAGCAGACAGACAATGCCTTCATTCTTGGCAGTCTCGAAAAGGATCCGATCGTTTCCCGGTCGGACGGCCTTGGCGACATCAGCGTGAACCGGTCCCAGGTCGCGGACAGTTCCTTCGACAAGACGCTCCCTCTCTTCTTCATCAACGCCGACGGACAGACGGCGATGCGGGACCAGAACGGCCAGGTTTCCGTCTACACCGACCTCAACCCGCAAGTCCAGGTTTCGAAGTCGATCGCAGCCCTGAAAGTCAGCATCAGCCCCGGGGGACCGCTCAAACTCAAAGCCGGAAACGCCGGGCGTTTCAAAGCGACAGTTGACAACCCGGCTGGCACAACA
Organism: Solirubrobacterales bacterium; assembly: GCA_020438345.1. Classification (GTDB taxonomy): domain Bacteria; phylum Actinomycetota; class Thermoleophilia; order Solirubrobacterales; family 70-9; genus 67-14. The sequence continues at coordinate 4,564 of JAGQUU010000099.1, forward strand.
GTGACTCTTTCCTGGCTGGTAAACGGTGACAGCAAACAGACCGGCACCTCGGTGAAGGCGGGAACCTTCGAGTTCGAGTTCCGTGACGAAGGCACTTACACGGTAGCCGTCTTCGCGTCAGCGCCGGGAACGGCGCAGGTCGCGGACTCGGTCACGGTCACGGTCGGCAAGGCACCGGAGAAGAAGCAGGAGAAGCCGAAGGAAAGCGGGGGCGGTTCCGACCTCAACACGGACGATTCCGGCAATTACATCCCTGGCTACACGGATGACATTGGCGGGAACGAAAGCGATGGCGCCGCCGGTGGCAGCGGCACGGGCAGCCCCTCCACCGGCAGTCCGCCTCCGGTCAATCAACCGAAGAAGCAAGAGCAAGAGCAGCCGGCTGATGACGGGCTTGACACGGTCAGTGGCCAGTTGGTCGATCCGAGCCAGATCGCCACGGTAGTCCCGCCCGCCGAGGCGCCTTCGACCGGGGAAGAGGAAGCTTCACCTGCCGAAGATCCCTCCGCCGGGGGCGGTATCTCTGACGGTGCTCTGACCGTAATGGGTATCGGAGCCCTGCTCGGGCTTGGCGGTCTCGCTGAAGCCGGTGCTTTCGCCGGAGCATTCCGTCGCTTCCGGCCCTGAGTCCTCCAGACTTCAGGCATGCACTGTGGAGCGGACAGGGTCCGGCGAGAGACTGCGGCGAATAGCCAGGGGGCAGGCCGGCCAGAGCGTCTAGAGTCGGTGCATGCCTTCAGAAACGAAGCACCACAGCAACCGGCGATCAGGTTTCAGGCTGATACCCAGGCTGACCTACGCGAACGTAGTGTCGACGCTGGCTCTCTTCCTCGCTCTTGGCGGGGTCGCCTACGCGACCAATTCCCTGCCGGGCCAGAGCGTTGGCCCCAGGCAGCTCAAAGACGGCGCGGTGAGGACAGGAAAGATCGCCAACCGGGCGGTCACCAGGGTGAAGATCCGCAGGGGCGCGATCCGCTACGCACACCTGAACCGGAAACTGGTCCGAAGGCTCTCGGGCAGGCGCGGGCCACAAGGACCCCAGGGACCGCGAGGGGCGGTTGGTCCGGTCGGCCCGGCCGGTGTTGCCGGGAGGGACGGGACCGATGGCCGGGACGGTTCGACCGGGCCGATTGGTCCTCAAGGTGTGGCCGGCGCCACCGGTTCAACCGGACCGGCTGGCGCGTCCGGAGCCACCGGGGCAACCGGTGTGACCGGAGCTGCTGGTGACGACGGGCTGGACGGGGCCACCGGAGCGACCGGGGTGACGGGGATCGCCGGTCCGATCGGAATGACCGGTCCTACGGGAGTGACAGGTCCGGCCGGAGCCGGGGATCTGGAACTGGTTGAGGTTGTGACGCCATACAGCAACCTCCCACCCGGGGCCAGCTTCGCGCTCTGGGCGGACTGCCCGGGCTCAAAGACCGTGGTTTCGGGTGGCTTTGCCGGTGGCCCGGGGACGACTCAGGCTTACCAGTCATACCCGTCAAGTACCCAGATCGGCGGGACACCCCTGGATCGCTGGCGGATCGCCGTCTACAACCCGTCGGCCTCGAATCAGAGCGGCAACGTGTCGGTATACGCGCTCTGCCAGGACTGAGATTGCCGGGTCGCAGCTATGCCAATCGGGTAGCTGCGACCCGAACAGCCCGCGCCCAGCTCTGCTTTTCACTCAGCCGCGACTGAGGATCTGGGAACCGCCGGTGATCCTGTCTTCGCCGTCGGGCATGCGAACCCAGGCCTTGTTGGTGCCGTCGTAGTCCGGGGCCCAGAGGATCAGGGTTGCTTCGCCGAAGTTGTTGACCTCACAGGGCTCGCTTCCTTCCGGGTCAATACCACGCCAGACCCGGATAAATGGGTTGTTTTCCCATTCCTCGCCGACCGTGGATGGCTCGCGATGGCCCGGGTGGATCCGGGTTTCCGGGGCCAGGGTCATCAGCCGGTCCATGATCGAACTCTTGAGTTCCGGGAATCCCGTTTCCCCCGGGGCAACGGTTCCTCCCACAGTCCCTTTGAAGATCACATCTGCGGTGATCACATCAGTGTCGTTGATCAACAGGGCCATGTGGCCGTCAGCGTGACCGGGAGTGGCGATCCATTTGAAAGTCAGGTCCCCGGAGATCGTTTCGTCGCCATCAGCGACAATCTCGTCCACCTTGAAATCGACCAGGTCAGCCGTGGTCTGGCTGGCCACGATCGGTATCCCGTAATCGTCGGCGACCTCGCGTAGATCAACCACGTGATCCCAGTGCTCATGGGTGAGCAGAATGTGGGTAAGCGTGATTCCTTCCCGATCAACCCGCTCCAGCAGAGGTTCGATGACACCGTTGCCATCGATCAGAACGCCGGAGCCGCCGGGTTCGTCACAGACCAGGTAGGCGTTGGAGAGCCACTGAGATGATTCGACTCGCTGGATGATCATGAATAGGCCTTTCGGGAATCGGGAAGGTTGTGCATCAGTTGAACTCGATCACGCTGCGGATGCCATTGTGTTCTTCCATCAGGTCAAAGCCCTTGTTGACTTCATCCAGGGTGATCCGGTGGGAGAGGAAAGGTTCGACGTCGATATCACCGGCCAGGTACCGGTCGATCAGTTCGGGAACCTGGTCCCGACCCTTGACGCCGCCGAAGGAAGATCCGGCGACACGACGGCCGGTTATCAACAGCCGGGGGACGATGTCCAGCGTTTCGCCCTTGCCGGCCACGCCGGCCACGGTGCAGAGGCCCCAGCCCATGCGAGCCGATTCAACCGCCTCCTGCATGACATTGACGAGCCCCGTTGCCTCGAATGTGTAGTCGGCTCCCATGCCCCCGGTTTCATCAAGAATCCACTGGACGGTGTTTTCGTCGGCCTTGTAGACGTCCGTAGCGCCCTGGCCTCTGGCGAGGTCGAGCCGTTCATCTGAAAGATCGACGCAGATGATCCGCTCGGCACCCTGGAGGCGGGCGCCGGCGACGGCTCCGAGGCCGACCATGCCTGCTCCGAACACCACACACGTAGTTCCTTCCTCGACCTTTGCGGTGTACATGGCCGCACCGAGCCCGGTCGAGAGTCCACAGGCGAAAAGGCAGGCATGTTCAAGCGGGGCCTCCGGGTTGATCTTCGCCAGGGCGATCTCCGGCATCACCGTGTATTCGGCGAAGGTGGAAGTGCCCATGAAGTGGCGAATCTCCTCGCCGTCGCGGGAAAGGCGGGTGCTGCCATCGGGGAGATGACCGAGGTTCTGCTCCGCCCGGATCGCCATACAGAGGTTGGTGCGGGGGTCAAGACAATGCTCGCATTCACGGCATTGGGGTGAAAAGAGCGTGACGACCTTGTCGCCCGGGGCTACCGAAGTGACTCCCTGGCCGACCTTTTCCACGATGCCCCCGCCTTCATGACCGAGCACACAGGGAGAGTATCCGGATGGATCGGCGCCGGAGGCGGTGTACATGTCTGTGTGACAGACCCCGCAGGCCTCAAGCCGGACCAGCACCTCGCCGGCTTTCGGCTCGGCCAGTTCGACTTCCTGAACGACCAGCGGTTGACCGAATTCCTCAAGCACTGCTGCTCTCATCCTCATGGCACCGATCCTAGAGGGAGACGCGTTTCTGTACCGACCCGGGAACGCAAGGCCGGGGATTCCCTCATCCGATTCTGCCAGCCGGGTTCCCGCCGCTCTAGGGTGTGGGCGTGTCCTCCGGAAAGTTGACCCTGATACCTGCCTTCATCTGCCTCTGCGTCCTGGCCGGCTGTGGCTCCTCAAGCGACGAGCAGCTCCCCTCAAGCGCGTCGAGTGACGGCTCTGGCGCCGAGATGACCGAACAGGTGAGGGTCTTCGCCACCGAGGGCGAGCAATTCGACCCGGTCGAGCACGAGGTTCCCGCTCACGAAGCACCTCTGGCTGCGACGAGGGCACTGCTGAACGCACCTGCCGACCGTACCTTCATCCCGAAGGGCACCACGGTGAAAGATGTAAGAGTCACAGGTGACGGCGAAGCGACCGTCAAGCTTTCCGACGAATTCCTGGGTGACATTCCCCCGAACCCGGCAGCTCGGAACCGCCGGGAGAAGGAAGCAGTGGAGGGGAGAGTGGCGCAGGTCACCTACACCCTCACTTCACTGGGAAATGTGCAGAAAGTCAGGGTTCAGTCAGGAGGCATCACCGTCGCCTCGAAGGACCGGGCGGATTTCGCGGAACCGAAGCGGAAGCCACAACTTCCCGGCAGGGGCGAGAGCACCGGCCCTCGCTCTACAGGCACGAGAGTTCTCCAGCAACAACTGGCCGATCTCGGCTATCTGCCTCAGAGTGGTGTGGACGGTGAGCTCGGCTACCAGACCGAGCAGGCAGTGATGGCTTTTCAATCCTGGGAGGGCCTGGACCGTGACGGGGTGGCCGGCCCCCTGACTCGTGCGTCACTCGCCAAAGCGAAGCGACCCAGGCCCAGTGCCAGACGGCCGAACCGCCTGATGGAAGTTCGGGTTGGCAAGGGGGTTCTGCTGCTGGTCCGGAACGGGCGAGCAGTTCGCACCATCCATATCTCGGCCGGGGGACCTGGCAACGAGACCCCGACCGGCCGGTTTGAGGTGTTTCGCAAGGAACTGCAGTCTTGGTCAGTCCCGTTCAGCACCTGGCTCCCGTACGCCTCCTACTTCAACAATGGAATCGCTTTTCACGAGTACCCGGATGTCCCGCCCTATCCGGCATCGCATGGCTGCGTAAGGGTTCCCGCCCCGGAGGCCCCGCTGGTTTACAGGTTCGCGCGCATGGGGACGACAGTCGTAGTCCGTTCCTGACCGACAGCACCCGCTGCGGACTCCACCTGAGGTTAGGATCTGGCTGGAATGCCGGCCACACCAGGGATCCGGCCAAACGGAGGATTACTTTGGACTCAACCGAACCCGGACCGGAACTCAGGCAGCAGGCGATAAACCGCCTGGAGGCGAAGCGGGACTTCCTCTCTCACCTCGCGATTTATGTGGCTGTCAGCGCGCTTATGGTCGTGATCTGGTTCATGGCCGGTGCTGACGGCTTCTTCTGGCCGGCGATTCCGATCGTTGCCTGGGGGATCTTCGGAGTGATCCCGCACTGGTGGACGGTTTACAAGGATGCCGGCATCCCCGAGGACAAGATTCAGGCGGAGATGGAAAAGATCAGACGCCAGGGCGGTGGTGGCCAGCACTGACTGCAAAGGAAAGGGCCCCGGAGATCCGGGGCCCTTCCAGATGATGGTTCCCGAGCAGGAGCTACTTGATGAACATCATCTCTGAATACTTCGGGAGTGGCCAGTAATTGTCGGCGACGATCCGTTCGAGGCGGTCGGCGATCACCCGGACCTCATGCATCGCGGCAAGTTGCCGGTCGCGAGCGTAAATGGCCAGTTCCATGCCTTCTTCCTCGAGACCGTCCGGGTATCCATTGGCGTCTTCGAGAGCGATCGTCCTTTCAACCAGCTCGTTGAACAGCCCGCGGCTTTCCTTCTCGAGCAGCTCGGCATCGGCATCATCCAGAAGAACCAGATGCTTGGCGACTGCCGGGATGATCAGAGTCCGGGCGATCGTGGCCGCGGTTTCTGCCTCGATGTTCGCGTTCATTGCGTACTGCTCGACCCAGACCTCGAAGCGGGCCTCGAGTTCACGCTCGGAAAGAACGTTGTAGCTGCCGAAGACTTCGATCGTTGACGGGGCGATGACTTCGGGAAGCGCGTCGGGAGTGGTCCGGAGGTTCTTCAGCCCACGCTTTTCGGCCTCCTGCTGCCATTCGTCCGAGTAGCCGTCACCTCCAAAAATGATCCGGCGGTTCTCGATGTAGGACTCGGTCACTACCTTGATCACCCTGGCGGTCAGATCACCCTCGGCGGCCTCAAGCTTGGCCGACAGGTCATCAATCGCTTCGGCGACGATGGTGTTGAGCACGGTGTTCGTGAAGGCGAGTGACATGCTGGAACCAAGCGCCCGGAATTCGAACTTGTTGCCGGTGAAGGCGAAAGGCGAGGTGCGGTTGCGGTCGCCGCCATCCATCGGCAGGTCCGGCAGAACTTCGGCACCCAGGTCGAGTACCTCTTCCGGAGTGTGCGGGTCGCCTTCGCCGGCGGCCATCGTCTCGAAGACCTTTTCCAGTTCGCCCCCGAGAAAGACCGAGATGATCGCGGGCGGAGCTTCGTTGGCACCGAGCCTGTGATCCTGCCCGATGTTTGCGACTGTCGCCCGCATCAGACCCTGATGCTTGTCCACAGCCTGGATAACCGCGGCGCAGAAGAACAGGAAGCTCAGGTTCTCGGAAGGAGTGTCCCCGGGATCAAGCAGGTTGTGGCCGGTGTCGGTGCCCATGGACCAGTTGTTGTGTTTGCCGGAGCCGTTGACTCCGGCGAAGGGCTTCTCGTGAAGCAGGCAGACCAGTCCGTATTTGCGGGCCTTGTTCTGAAGGATCTGCATCAGCAGCTGCTGATGGTCCGAGCCTACGTTCGAATTCTCGAACATGGGTGCGACTTCATACTGGGCCGGAGCGACCTCGTTATGACGGGTCGTGATCGGCACTCCAAGCTTGGCCAGTTCGGCCTCGCAGTCCATCATGTATGCGAGCACACGCTCCGGGATCGCACCAAAGTAGTGGTCATCCAGCTCGTGTCCCTTGGCCGGCTGGGCGCCGAACAGGGTGCGGCCAGTGAGCAGCAGGTCGGGGCGGGCGTAGAAGTACTGTTCGTCGATCAAGAAGTACTCCTGCTCCGGCCCAACAGTGGTCACGACCCTGGAGGCTTCCTCGTCACCAAGCAGCTTCAGAGCCCTGACAGCGGAACGCGACAGTGCGTCCATCGAGCGCAGCAGCGGGATCTTGGCATCCAGCGCTTCACCGGTCCAGGAGGCGAAAGCAGTCGGAATGCAAAGCAGGGTTCCGTTCGGGTTGTCAAGCAGGAAGGCGGGGCTGGTCGGGTCCCAGGCGGTATACCCGCGAGCCTCGAAGGTGGCGCGGATGCCGCCGGTCGGGAACGAAGAGGCATCCGGCTCGCCCTGGATCAACTCGGATCCCTTGAACTTCGCAATTGACCCGCCGTCGTCGGTCGGGCGGAAGAAGGAGTCGTGCTTTTCCGCGGTGAGTCCGGTGAGGGGCTGGAAGACATGGGTGTAATGGGTGGCGCCGTTTTCAAGCGCCCAGTCCTTCATCGCGTCGGCGACTGCGTCAGCCAGTTCGACGTCAAGTGCCTCGCCTTTCTCAAGGGTGCCCTGCAGCCGGGCGAAGACATCAGCAGGAAGTCGTTCCTTCTGAGTCTTGATCGAGAAGACATTGCTGCCGAAAACGACGTTCTCCTCCTTGGTCAGGTCCGCGGGGGCAACATCACTTCCGTTGGCCGACCACTGGGCAGCAGTTACGTTCTTCTGGCGAATCGCAGTCATCTGGAGAGTTCCTCCTGGTGGCAAGATTGATTTCGAGGGAAAGCGGAAGTCAGGCTATCCCCGGGCGACCTTCGGGTCGGTTGTACGTCAGGACAAGGTTAGTTCAGGGGCACCGTCCCGTGGGACAGACCTGCCCCGGCAGCCCTGAAACATCACGCGAACAGGCGCCATGTTCTGCAACATTATGTGCAGCAGCTCACGCAATCATCGTCTAGAACTCATGTATGGTGTCGAAGATGCGAGGAACTCCCACGCGCAGGGGCCGGCGGAGAACCATCACTCCCGCAGGATGGTTTCTGGTTTTCACAGGCTTCCTGGCACTTACGCTCATCGTTCTTCTTCCAGCCACGGCAAATGCACGGGTGCTCGATGGGCCCGGGACCGCTTCGCTCGATCACTCGCCGGTCCATCCGGTTCCGGTTCTGGAGCAGAGTGACGACGGGGACGGTCACGGTGAAGCGGACGCCGGCAGCTCGGCCGTGACCGGTGGCGGGATCGGCGTACCCGGCCTGCCCCAGATCAAGCAGATCCGGTGCGTGGACCAGTGCGTTTCCATCGGCAAGGCAACCAGGGGCGCGCTGATCCGAATTGCCGGCAGCAACCTGGACCGGGTCCGGGTGATTGTCTTCCGTTCGAAGACAGGCCAGATCCGGACCCGGTTCAAGGCCCGCCGGCCGAACGCCCTTCGGGTTGTAGTGCCCGGCAAGGCGATAGACGGTCACATCTACGTGATTGATGGCACCGGCAACCGGTCGAACCGGTCTCCACGCGAGCTGCCGATCCTCCCGGTTAGCCTGATACCGGTTGAAGTGTTTCCGGTGCGAGGAGCGTTTAGTTTCGGCAGCAGCGGATCGAAGTTCGGAGCGGGGCGTGTCGGCCACAGCCACCAGGGGCAGGATGTCTCCGCCTCCTGCGGGACAAGGCTTGTGGCGATCCGGCGGTCACGGGTTATCTACAACCAGTGGGATGACGGGGGCGGGAACTACGTAGTCCTCCGGAATCTGGGGACCAGGACCTATTTCGTCTATATGCACATGATCCGCCGTTCGCCGTTGAGGGTCGGACAGATCGTGGCCGCCGGTGCCCAGGTTGGCCGGGTGGGTAACACAGGCCGTTCCTATGGCTGTCACCTTCACTTCGAATACTGGATTGGTCCCTGGCAGACCGGCGGCAGCCCGATCGACCCGCTGCCGTTTCTTCGATCGCTGATTAATTAGGCGTTGGGCCAATCGAGGTGAGCAGAGCGCACCTTCCACCGACTGCCCGGGTTGGTAGGTTCAACCGGCTGACATGGACGGTCGGCCCAGGGAAATGCTGAACCTCAAGCGAAACACCTCCAAGGTCATGGTCGCGCTGGCGGCGATCGCCCTTGCGTTCGTTGCGATGGTGCCGGCGGCCAGCGCCAAGCCGAAACCAAAGCCGAAACCGAAGGTCGCGGTGACAATCTCGGATGCACGTCAGAACCCGATGGTCCACCGGGGCTACCTCAAAGTCAAGGTCCGTGCTGCGAAGAAGGGGAGGATCAGGGTTCGGGCCTATTCCGCCACTTTCGAACGCAATGGTCAGTTCCGGCCGTTGACCCGGTTCGCCCGGCCGAAGTTCCGCCGGGCTGGTCAATGGAAGGTTGTGAAGCTAAAGCTGACCGATGCGGGCAAAGCAGAGGCGTTTTCCTGTCAGGACAGGGATCTGCGGATAAACGCCGGGCCGGTGAAGAGCAAGGTCCGGTCAATGAAGCGGACCACCACGGACTGCAGGCCCCAGCCAGTCGACCTTTCCCGGGCCGAGATCTGTGACTTCATCGCGGCCCAGGATCCGGCGATATGCATGAACCCGTTCCCGAGCGATTTCTACACGCTGGCAGATACCACCACCGAGACGGGCAGGCGGATCAATTTCACGAGGCAGGCAATGCCCGCCAACCAGTCGGGCGCACACATCGACCCGGCTCCATATCTTGAAAGTGACGGTTTCAGCCAGGGTCAGGTAATCACGGTCCGGGTCCCGGGCCTTGACAATCCCGCGGCCTTGCTCCAGACCAATCCGGTTGGGCTCGCTGACCCCGCGCGTTATGCGGAAGCGGAAGCTCCGGTGGCGGTTCTCGACGCAAGGACAAGGGAGCGGCATCCGATCTGGGTGGAGCTGGATTCGAATGCTTCCACCGCCGCCGGGACCAACCTGATGATTCACCCGATGGTCAACTTCAAGCCGGCCAGCCGTTACATCGTCGTAATGCGCAACCTCAAGGACGCCAACGGCGCTGTGCTCGGCGCGCCATCCGGCTTCCGCTATTACCGGGACTTCCTGCCTTCCACGAGTTCCCGCATCAACGGGCGCCGGTCGCATTTCGAAGACATTTTCAAGAGACTGCGCGCGGCGGGCATCAAGAGGTCGGATCTTTATCTGACCTGGGATTTCACTACCGCGAGTGACGAGAACAACAGCGAACGGGCTCTTTCGATGAGGGACAAGGCGTTCGCTTCCCTCGGTGACACGGATCTCGACGATCGGGAAATCCAGGGTCAGGCTCCTGCTTTCACCGTGAGCGACGTAAATACGACCGGCACCAGTTCCGGCATCGCCCGCCGGATCGAAGGATCATTCGAGGTTCCCTGCTTCCTGCAGCATCCCTCCCTGGCCAACCAATGCGCGGCCGGAGCGACGATGAAGCTGAACGCAGACGGGGTACCTCAGCAGAACGGGACCTATGACGCGAATTTCGAGTGCATAGTTCCCGAAGCCGTAACGAATCCCGGTGCGGTCGACCCCGAGGACCTGCCGAATGCCGCGGAACGCGGTCGCGCGATGGTTTACGGGCACGGGCTGATGGGTTCTATCTCGGGTGAGATCAACGCCTTGGCCCAGCGTCGTATGGCGGCGCGGGGGTTCGTTGTATGTGGCACCGATGAGATCGGCATGTCAACCGGTGACATCCTTTCTGTCTCTCAGGCGCTCGGGGACCTTTCCGGGTTCCCCAAAGTCGCTGATCGTCTCCAGCAGGGTCTCCTGAACGAGCTGTACCTGGCCCGGCTGATGATCCATCCGCGCGGCCTCGTTTCCAAAGCCGCCTTCCGTGTAGACCCCGATGCCCCTGATCCGGATGATGTGCCGGGTGGTGACGGGGACATGACTGTCCCTGCCAACAGCCCACTCGATCAGACGATCGTCACCGGAAACAAGGTGAGAGCCTGGTATCGGGGGATAAGCCAGGGTGGAATCATGGGCGGGGCCCTGATGGCTCTCGCACCCGACTTTGATCGTGGTGCCCTCGGCGTGGCGGGCATGAACTACTCGGTGCTGCTGACTCGATCCGGTGCCTGGGGGAACATGTACGGGAACTTTTTCAATCCCTACTACACGAACGAGCTCGAGCGTCAGCTTTCGCTCAGTCTGGTCCAGATGCTTTGGGACAGGGGCGAACCAAACGGTTACGCCCATCGCATCACGACCAATCCGCTTCCGGACACGCCCGAACATCAGGTTCTCTTCGACACCGCATTTGGCGACCATCTGGTCACCAACTGGCAGACCAACGTTGAGGCCCGCACGGTCGGAGCGAAGGCGGTCATGCCTTTGGTCACTGACAGCCGCTGGCCGGGAGTTGACGGCGATTGGGGGATAGACCAGATCACCTCGTATCCCCATTACGGCTCCGCCGTGGCGTATTGGGACAGCGGCCCCCTGAGGCCCGGTTCCGGCCCGGGCGGACTGGACGGAACGGACCCGCCACCGATCACCAATACCGCGCCCGCCAACGGTGTCGATCCTCATGAATTTCCCCGGATTTCGGATTCCGCAGTTGAGATGATCGACGCCTTCCTGCGCAATGGGGGAGCGGTCACAAATCCCTGCGCTCCCGGCCCGTGCCTCGCTGGTGGCTGGACCGGTTCCTGACGTACGGCGTTCACGCCGGTCGCTCAGGTAGCATGCGCGCAGGAAGGAGGCTTCTTTGGTGGGGAGAACCATCGGGTAGCTCAGATTGACGACTGCCAATCAAGCAAATCCAAGCCGCGTGAATCGTGGTCGAAGTTCTACGGTGCTCAGAGTTGTGACTCTGGGCGCACTTGTGGTTGCCGTAGTTTTCGTCGCCTCGCTGATCTTCAGCAGCGACTCCGGCTACAAGTACAAATTCGACTTCCAGAGCGCGAGCGGCATCGTGAACGGCAACCACGTGATGATCGGTGGCTCGCCGGTCGGTTCGATCACATCGGTCGAACTGACCGATGACATGCGGGTCGAGATGGAGGTTGAAATCGACCGTGAGCTCCATGAGGGCACTGCCGCCGTGATTCGCAAGAGCTCGCTTTCATCTCTGCACAACCACTACATCTCGATTTCACCTGGTCCTGACAATGCGCCGGTAGTGCCCGAGGGAAGTTCGTTCGGTGAGGGCGTCACCACGACAGCTGTCGAGCTGGATCAGTTCTTCGACACCTTCGACGAAACAACCAGGAAGGGCTGGTCCAACTGGATCCAGGGCATCGCTGCGATCTATGCCGGCGAAGGTGCCGAAGGTGCGAACAAGACTTTCAAGTACAGCGGAACCGCCTTCTCGAGCACCCAGAGGCTGATGGCGGAACTGGCCGACCAGGACACCCATCTCGATCAGTTCGTGTCCAACACGTCCTCCTTCGTCACGAAACTCGCAGAAGTCTCTCCGCAACTGACTGAACTGGTCAGCAACTCGAACAAGGCGCTGGGGGCGATCGCTGACAACAACGAGTCGCTCGCCCTCGCCCTGCAGGAACTGCCACCGACCCTCCGCCAGGGCAACACGACCTTCGCGAACCTGCGAGTGGCGCTCGACGACGTCGAACCGATGATCAGAGCCTCTGGTCGTGCCGCCGACGCCGGACTGGCCAACTACCTCAAGAGGGATCTGAGGCCGGTGCTGGTCCGGGCCCGGCCCGTCTTCAACAACCTCGCGACCGCAGCGGGCCGTCCTGGCCCCGACAACGACACCTCGGATCTGCTCTCTCGCCTGATTCCGCTCCATCCGAAAGCCGAACCGGCGGTAGACGCCGTCGTGAGGGCCCTCGACGCGAATCAGGAAGAAGCCGCAGAAGCCCGTGCCTATTCACCGGATATTTTCAGTGCTTTCGCCAAGATCGGGTCATTGACCTCGCCGTATGACGCGCAGGGTCCCTACGCCAAGGTGACCCCGACGTCGACCGGCGTCTTCCAGCTAAACGGTTCCGCGATCCAGCCGGCCGATACCACTCAATACGGTGGCCTCGAAGTCGTCACCGGCCTGCAGCGTTGTCCGGGCGGCGGCGCGACTCCGATCGCGGGATCGAATCCCTTCCTCGACAACGGCAATCTGACCGGCAAATGCGACCCCTCACAGGTGCCGTGATGCTGAAGAAGATCATCCAGATCCTGCTCTTGGTACTTGCTGTCGTTGCAGTCGTCCTGTTTGTACGGAGCTGCAACGACGACAGTGACGCCTATCAGGTGAGAGCGGTCTTCGACAACGGTGCCTTCGCCGTGTCCGGCATCGACGTCCGCGTCGCGGGCGCCAACGTCGGCAGCGTCAGTTCCGTTGACGTGTCGCGGCCCGGTGAAGAGACCGGAACCGATATTCCCGGCAAGGCAATTGTGGTCATGAAGATCAATGACGAGGGGTTCCAGGACTGGCGTGAAGATGCCTCCTGCATAATCCGCCCGCAGTCGCTGATCGGCGAGAAATTCCTCGATTGCCAGGTAACTCAGCCGCGTCCCGTCGGGAGTGAGCCGCCACCCCCGCTCGAACAGATCCCTGACGGCGAACCAGGAGCAGGTCAGTACCTGCTGCCGATCCAGAACAATGCAAAGTCGGTCGACCTCGATCTGATCAACAACATCTACCGCCTGCCGTATGCGCAGCGATTCCGGATCATCCTCAATGAGCTTGGCGCCGGTCTGGCGACCCGTGGTGAGGATCTTGAGGAAACGATCGAGCGGGCAAATCCGACTTTGATGGAAGTCAACAAAGTCCTGGCGATTCTGGCCTCCGAGAACAAGAAGCTCGCTCAATTGGCGAAGGATGGTTCGAAGAACATGACCGCGCTCGCGGCCAAGAGGAAGAACCTGGTCAATTTCCTTCGCAATGCGGGCTACACGGCAGCCGCTACGGCGGAACGCGGAGAGGATCTTCAGCAGAACATCCGCAACCTGCCGGAAACCCTGCGCCAGCTGCGAGCCGACTTCAACGCTGTCGGTGAGTTCGCCGACAATGCGATCCCGGTTATGCAGGTTCTGCGCCCGGCCGCGGCCGACATCAGCGAGGTTCAGACGAAGCTGGGCGACTTCGCCGATGCGGGCCGGATCTCTATCACCAGCCTCGGCAGCGCAACGCGTACCGCAGGACCGGACCTGGTCGCATCGCAGCCGATTGTCCGCAAACTCGGCAACCTTTCCCGCAATGCCTACTCGCCTGCTTCGAACTTGAGCTTTTTCCTCAAGAGCACCCGTCAGGGCGGTGGCTTTGACAACCTGATGACCTTCTTCTACAACAGCTCGTCACTGTTCAACGGGTACGACCAGTTCGGCCATTACCAGCGCACGAACCTGATCGTTTCGGGCTGCACTACTTATCGTTCCTTCCGGGTTGGAGACTGCAGCACGCAGTGGGACAGCGGCGGGGGAACCACCTCGGCGCTCAGCGAGGCGCTCGGCGAGTTCGGGGCACTCGATGAACTTGCCACGGGCCCGACCGGAGCAACCGGTGAAACCCTGGCACCGACCGGTGAAACCGGTGTGACCGGATTCACCGGCCCGACCGGAGCTACCGGCCCGACCGGGCCGGTTGACCCTGCCGATACCGATTCACTTGGTGCCACGGGTGACTCAGGCGCGGTGGCCCCAGCTGATTTCGACGGGTTCAGCGGTGACGTTTCCGGTCGCTCTACCCGCTCGGGACGCATGAAAATGCTCGACTACCTGCTCGGACCATGAATCGTCGCCGCCGATCAAGAATCTCCGCGAGCCCGGTTCTGGTCGGGGCGATCACCGCTGTGATCGCTGTGGTCAGCATCTTCTTCTCGTACAACGCCAACAAGGGGCTCCCCTTCGTCCCGACCTATCAGTTCAAGGCCGAGCTTCCTTCCGCTGCCTCTCTGGTTTCCGGCAACGAAGTGAGGATCGCCGGAGTGCGGGTCGGGGTCGTTGACAGCGTCAATGCGAAGCAGCTCGATGACGGCCGCTCAATCGCAGTCGCGTCCCTGAAGCTCGACAAGAGTGTCCAGCCGATCCCGAAGGACTCGACTGTTCTGGTGAGACAGCGCTCCGCGATGGGTCTCAAGTACCTGCTTTTGACCCCGGGCAGCTCGAGTGAAGGGTTGAAGCCGGGCGGGACCTTGCCCGAATCCCAGGCCGACGAACCGGTTGACATGGACCAGTGGTTCAACATGTTCCAGGAGCCAGTACGGCGGGCGATTCAGAAGAACCTTGCCGAATACGGCGGAGCTTTCGCTGCCCGTGGAGTGGACATCAACGAGATCCTCGGTCAGCTTCCCCCGCTTCTCAAGGTGGCCGAGCCGGTCGCAAGGAACCTCGCCTCGGAGAAGACCGGACTGCGCGGCTTCGTCAGAGGCCTGGCCCAGGCGGCAGCAGAAGTAGCGCCGGTAGCCGAAACCCAGGCCGATATGTTCGTTCAGCTCGACACGACTTTCACTGCGCTAGCTGAAGTGGCCCGGCCCTACATCCAGGACTCGATTACCGAAGGTGTCCAGGCGGAGCTGGCCGTGATCAGGAACGGTCCGCGGATCAGGCCCTTCCTGTACAGCTCGGCCCGCTTCATGAAGGCTCTGCGCCCCGGCGCAGAGGCGCTGGCCGAGAGTGCTCCGGTGGTTGCGAGTTCGTTCGACGTTGGTATTCCTGTGTTGCGCTCTTCACCCGACCTCTATGACGAACTGGCGCCTACCGCACGGTCGCTGCGCCGGTTCGGTGATGACACCCAGGTAAACGATGGCCTGAACACGCTGATCCAGACCCAGAAGATCCTCACACCGTTGCTGCGCCAGGTGACTCCGTCCCAGAACGTCTGCAACTACCTTGCCCTGTTGCTCAGAAACGTGGCGAGTTCGACCAGTCCGCATAACTCTGACGGTCACTGGGTGCGTGCGGTCAGCGTCCTGCCGCCGGTCGGCGTCAACGCTGAAGGTGGTCCTGCCGCCTCGGTCGCCAGTGGTGGTGGAACCTTCTCGACTTCGGGACTCAACTTCCTCCACTCGAACCCCTACCCGAACACCGCCGCGCCCGGCCAGAGCCCGCGGGAATGTGAACCGGGCAACGCTCCGGCATCGTGGAACACGCAAGGAAACTGGACCCTGGCACCACAGATCGGCAACTACCCCGGCAACTCCGGGATCGTCACCGCGGAACAGTCCGAAGCTCAGCTGAACTGGAAGACCAAATGAGCGCCGACCACCGCAAACCAGGCCGCTACAACCAGCAGTTCTTCCGCCAGTGGGGCGGGCCAGGTCCGCTTTTCTTCGGCCTGGTCGCTGTGGTCATCGTGCTGATCGGGCTGTACCTGGCTTTCACGAAGACGATTCCGTTCACAAGCCCCGGCTATGAAGTAAAGGCCACTTTCAGCAACGCAGTCAACATCGCGATCAAGTCCCCGGTCCGGATCGCCGGCGTCAATGTGGGCAAGGTCACCGAGATGGAACAGAAGGGTGACAACACGATCGTCACCTTCACCGTTGACGATGAAGGCAGACCGGTCCGCGAAGATGCATCGGCGCAGATCCGCCCGCGACTTTTCCTCGAAGGCAACTGGTTCATTGACCTGGATCCCGGCACTCCGGAGTCCGGGGAGATGCCCGATAACGGGGTGATCCCGGTCAGCCGGACCGGAACCAGCGTGCAGGTCGGTGATGTGTTGAGAACCCTGCAGAGTCCGGAGCGGGCCAATATCCAGCGTCTGCTCGAAAGCCTTGGCACGGGTCTCAACTCGGAGCCCACCGCGGAGCAGGACCTGACTTTCGAGCCTTTCGTCCAGGGCCTTACGGCCGGCGAGGCACTGAACCTCGCGTACCGCCGGGGTGAAACCGCGTCGCGAGGTACCGCCGTGGTAAGCGCCGCCTATCTGGGCAAGCAGGAAAACGATCTGGGCAACCTGATCCGGGGCCTTTCGCGGGTGACCGGAGCGGTTGATGACAGAGGCGATGACATCCAGGGCTTTGTCACCAACTTCGCTACCTTCACCGGAGCTCTGGCGGCCGAATCGGAGAATCTCAGTCTCACCATCCAGAGGCTTGGTCCGACACTGGTTGTGGCGCGGAGTGCTCTGACCAGCCTCAACGCCAGTCTGCCTGCCCTGCGAGGATTCGCGATCGCGTCAACCCCGGGTCTCAACGAACTGCCACGCACGATTCGCGTAACCAGGCCATTCCTGCGGCAGTTGCAGCCCCTCCTGACCGATCGTGAACTGGGCGGTCTGGCGAAGATCATCGTCCGATCCACCCCTGATGCTGCGAAGTCGGCGGCGGCCACGCTCAAACTCTTGCCTCAGCTCCGGAACTTCGGTCTCTGCATAGCCAACACAGTCAGTCCGACCGGTGACCAGGTAATCAGCGACGGTGCCTTCAGCAATGGTCAGAAAGCCTCCAGTGAAGTCTTCTTCGCGGCTGTGAGTGCAGCCGGAGGTTCCAACATGTTCGATGGAAACGGCGCCTATGCCCGGATCCAGGGCGGTGGCGGACCGGTCACGGTCAGCATGTCCGACCCGGCCGAAACCTCACCCGAGTTCAGTCAGCTCTACGGGCGTATGGAAACCGCCCCGCTCGGCACGACACCGCTGGCGCCCGGTGTTCCGCCTATCGTGAGCAACCAGCCCTGTGGCGAGCAGCAACTCCCCGACCTCAACGGGCCGATGGCCGGCCCGGGAGCTCCAAGTCCGGTGGCCTACCCGTGAAACGCGCGATAAAGACACATTTCAAGGATTTCCTGGCGATCACCGGGTTGATCGTGGTTGCTCTGGCGGTTCTGCTTTTCATCCTTTCCAACCAGAAGGCGGCGTTGCCTTCCTGGATCCCCGGGCTTGGTCAGGAGTTCTATTCGATCAATGTCGAGCTGGAAACGGCGCAGGCTGTCACACCCGGGCAGGGCCAGGCGGCGGTGATTGCCGGTATCAACGTTGGCAAGGTTGGCGCAGCAACCCTGGTTGATGGCATCGCTCGTGTGCGGCTGGACATCGAGCCGGAATACAAGGAACTCATCCACGAGGACGCCGAGTTCCTGCTCAGACCGAAAACCGGGCTCAGCGACATGGTGGTCGAGATCGACCCCGGAACCAAAGGCCCGACGCCACCCGAAGGGACGGTCTTCCCGGTTTCGCAGGGACTTTCCAACGTCCAGATGGATCAGATCCTCGCTTCTCTTGACCGCGACACGCAGGACTATCTGGTGCTGCTTCTGAACGGCGCCGGAGAGGGTCTGAACGGTCGTGGTCCCGAGCTGTCGCAGGCACTCCGTCGATTCGGACCTTTCACCACCTATACGGCGAGGCTGAACGGCGAGCTGGAGAAACGACGCAAGTTCATCGCGCAAGGAGTCAACTCCTTCAGCAAGGTGGCCACAGAACTGGGCAACAACAGCGAGGTAGTGGCGGACTTCGTCTCCAACTCGAAGAAGTCACTTGGCAACTACGCCGCTCAGGAGGCTGCCCTTCGGGAAGCACTGCGTGAATTCCCGTCGACCCTCGAATCAGGACGGATCAATCTCGCGAAGTCCGATCAACTTTCACAATTGACCCGGCCGACCCTGCTGGGTCTGATTCCGGGCGCCAGAAACCTGAAGGGCTCACTGCGATCGGTTCAGCGACTGGCCAATGACACCACCGCGACTGTGCGCGACAACATCCGGCCCTTCAGTCGGGATGTCCAGCCGGTCTTCAAGGAACTCGAAGGAACCTCAAAGGCCGGTGCGAAAGCCACTCCGCAGCTTCAGGGCACATTCACGGAGCTCAACACTCTCTTCAACATTCTCGCCTACAACCCTGACGGCGACGCGGAGGGCTTCCTCTTCTACGCACCCTGGATGAACCACAACTTCAACGCTTCTGTCGGCTTCCAGGACGGTGACGGTCCCGTCCGTCGCGGTGTCAGCATGATCTCCTGCAATACCGCCACCCAGGCCGAGCAGGTCAGGACAGGCCTTCCGCAGCTTGAGCCTGCCTACCGGCTCAACCAACTTTCTCCCCCGAGCTCGATCTGCTGATGAATAAACAGGCGCCATCAGTAGCACAGCTAATCGCCATCGCGGGCTTCGCACTCTCGTGTTTCGGGCTGCTGCTTTTCGTATGGGTCGCATTCGGTGGTCCGACACCGCTGGCCGCACGCGGCTATGAAGTGAAGTTGCCACTCACTCAGGTGGGTCAGCTCGCCGAGCAGTCACAGGTCGACATCTCCGGTATCGAAGTCGGGCGCGTCAAGTCCATCGACCTTGGTGAAGGAAGCGAAGAGGGCTCGGCGATCATTACGCTCGACATCGAGCCGGAATACGCCCCGATCCCGGAAGACACAAGGGCGATCCTCAGAGCCAAAAGCCTTCTCGGGGAGGCATATATCGAGCTCACGCCCGGGGACAAACGTGACGGAATGCTGCAGGACGGCGGTCAGCTGCCACCGGCCCAGGTTGCCAAATCCGTCCAGCTGGATGAGATATTCCGCACCTTCGACGAGAAGACCAGACAGGCATTCATGCAGGGTGCCATTGACAACTCGATTGCCATGAGCGGTCGTGGCGCGACGCTGAACCAGACCATCGGGGTGCTCCCCGGAACCCTGCTTTCACTCGATGACGTCCTCCAGATCCTCAACGATCAGGACGAAGAGGTGTCGAAGCTGATCAAGAACACCGGAGTCGTGTTCGACGCAATCAGCAAGAGACAAGGTGAACTTAGTGGCATGATCCGCAACACCAACACTGTTTTCACCACACTTGCCGATCGTGACGAGGAGCTAAAGGACTTCTTCCGCGTCTTCCCGACCTTCGCCCGGGAATCCGCGGCAACCCAGGATCGGCTCGGGGACTTCTCGGAATTCGCCACCCCGGTGGTACGCAAACTCGTGCCGGTCGCCGAGCAGCTTTCACCGACTTTCAAGGCGTCGGCCCGACTCGCTCCGGTCAGCAAGCGCCTCTACACAAACCTGAAACCGGTGATCCGCAAGGCGCCCGAGGCGTTCCCCTCGCTGAGGGCTTTCCTCGATGACGACGCCCCGACCCTGCTCGCAAGGGTGCCGGACTACTTCGCCGAATTCAATCCCTTCCTCCAGTCTGCCAGCCTGTACCGCAAGGAACTTGCGGCAACCATCGGCAACGCGGCTGCCGCGACCAACGCCTCCGGCAACTACGGAGCCGGCGTGCAGGTCAATTACGTGCGGGCCGGCATCAGGCTCGGCCCGGAGTCATACGCGGCATTCCCAACAGGCAATTCATCGGCCCGCAGCAACCCGTACACCGCAGCGGGTCAGAACGCGAGCTTCGCGACCGGAGGAATGCAGGTCTTCAACAGCGCCAATTGCAGTTCAAGTTTGAACGGGAGCCTGCAGCCCTGGGCCGCGCTTACCCCGGTCCAGCAATCCCAGTTTGGTCTCAACCTGCGTTACGGATTCAGCCCGGCATATCAGGAAGAGGTCTACGGACAGCTCTCCGAGTTCCTGATGAAAGGCCAGTCACAAACCAACAACGTCCCCGCCCCTGGCTGCAGCCAGCAGGCCCCGTTCACGCCGCTGGGAGATCCGTCGCAGCCGGCCACGCAATATCAGCACGTTTTCCGCGAGCCCTGAGCGGATCACGGCGGGTTCCTTCTCTCGCCAGGATTCCAAATGTCTTCGTCCGTTTTCTTAAATGGGCGCCAATGAGATTGCCGGAATGTTGTCTGGCCTTCGCAACTTCCGGGCTATCAGTGGGTTGAATTCATGTAAGCTGCGGTCGTTCTAGGGAGTTGGACCGCGGACTCTGTTCCGCAACGGAAACCACAGGAGAGAGACAAATGAAGAAAGTTTTTGCCATCGCTGTAGCGGCCGTGATGTCGCTGCTCATGGTCAGCACCGCTCAGGCAGGGAATGAAACGGTGACGGCCTCAACTACTATTTCACCGCAGAAGGGTTCGCTGTACCAGGCCTATCCGACCTCGGCCAATCTCACGATTCGGGCGGATGTAGTCGTCCCCGATGCCGAGACGACTGTCACCCCGATGAAGAACACCCTGATCCGCTTCCCGGACGGGCTGTCCTTCAACCCGAACTCAAAGGTCACCCCGACCTGCGGTAACGACAAGCTCAACGCACAGTCACCGCTTGGCACTCCGACCGCGATCGTTAACGCCTGCGCCGACTCCGTTGTCGGCACTGGCACCTCGGCCATCTACCTGGCCCGGTTCAAGGCGAACCTCCTGAAGGATCCGATTCTGGTCATCTTCAACGCTGGCGTCTCCAAGTCCGGCAACCCGATGATCAAGATCTACGGGTTCTCGAAGGGCACCGGCGTCGGCATTCTGATGACCGGTGAGCTCAAGAACGGCATTCTCGATGTCGCGATTCCGGTTGTGAGCTACGACTCAGCGGTCCAGTACTACCAGTTCGACATTCCGGGAACCGGTCTTGACCGCCCGGACATCGGAGTCAGCACCGCTGGTAAGGACCCGAACTATGTCGAGGCGATCTGCCCGGCTTCCGGCAAGCTGCTCACCAGCGCGGAGTTCGTACTCGGCCAGCGTGATGCCGCAACTGGCGCCGATATCGGCGCAGCCGTAACCGTGAAGGCCCCGCAGACCACCCAGAAATGCAAGGGCTCAGCCGGCAAGGCGAAGCTCGGTGGCGTGAAGGTCAAGGGCCCGAAGTCCGTCAAGAGCGGCGCCAAGGGCTCCTTCAAGGTCACCGTCAAGAACACCGGTACCGGTGTCGCCAAGGGCGTCACTGTCACCGCAACCGGTGGTGGCAAGGGCAAGGGTGGCAACATCAACCCTGGTGCTTCCAAGACCATCACGGTGAAGACCAAGGTCTCGGGCCGCAAGGGCGGCAAGGCGACCATCAAGTTCACTGCCAAGGCAGGGAACGTGAAGGCGACTGGCAAGACCAAGGTATCTGTCAAGTAGAGCCCGGTCCGAATGCATTGCGAAAAGGGCGGCCCTCGGGCCGCCCTTTTCTTTACCCGACTGATTCAACGATGAAGACAATCAAGAACATTTTCGGAGTGCTGCTGTTGGTGGCGGTTCTCGGAAGTCCGGCCGACGCGTTAGCAGGTGATGAGTCGGTCGAGCTCTCAATGGATGCCAAGGTCCTTTCAGGGAGTCTTTACCGGGAAGTACCAAGGCCGGTCAGCGCGCGCCTCCACATCAAGGTCAAGGTGCCTGAAGCCCAGGACTCGGTCACTCCCATGATCAACTCGCGGGTGACCTTTCCTGAAGACATGTCGTTTTACCCGAACCCGCAAGTAACTCCGGTATGCGGCGCGGAAAAAATCGGCCAGAGCACCAATCTGGGACTTGGTGTGGCCCGGATCATCGACCTGTGTCCGCGTTCGGTTGTCGGCACGGGCACCGCGCGGATCCATCTGGCTCAAAACAAGTCCGGGATCCTTGATGACCCCGAACTGGTGATCTTCAACGGCGGGGCTGACAGTCAAGGCAGGCCGAAGATCACGATCTACGGGTACTCGAAAGCAGCAGGGGCGGGATTGCTCATGTCAGGCTCTCTCGCAAAGAGCGGAGAGTTGAACATCGCGATCGGTGTGATGCCCTTTGATTCCTCGATTGCGGATTTCACCCTCGGTATACCCGGCGACACCCTTGCCGTCGAAGACATCCAGTCGCCCGGCGGCACCCTGGAAGTGAACGGCCAGGATCCCGGCTTTCTCAGGGCGGTCTGCTCCAAAGGCGTTTGGGAGGCCACCGGTGTTTTCGATTTCGCGACCCGATCAGATTCAAGCGGGGAGCTCACATCACCCGTGACCAGTGTTGGTTCAAATTCTGATTCTCTCCCATGCAAAGGACTTGCAGGTCGGCCGA
The DNA here is from genome assembly GCA_020438345.1 of Solirubrobacterales bacterium. Taxonomy (GTDB): domain Bacteria; phylum Actinomycetota; class Thermoleophilia; order Solirubrobacterales; family 70-9; genus 67-14. Next base: position 26,928 of record JAGQUU010000099.1, read on the forward strand.
AGATCAAGTTGGTCCGGTTGGCTGGCAACCGTGGCTTCAGGGCAGGAGGCTCCAATACCTACACACTCCGTTTCAGGAACACAGGGACGGCAAGCCTGCGACAAGCGGTTTTGAGGGCGACCGGTGGCGGGAAGGGGCAAGCCAGGCTTGGCACACTGGCTCCGGGCCAAACCAGAACGGTTCGTCTCAAGGTGAGGTTCGACCGGGCCGGCAAGGCCAGGCGCTCGCTGAAATTCGCGATCCATTCACCAAACGGAGGCCTTGCGAAGATGATTGGGGTTCGAGAAAGCGGGTAGAAGAATCCCATGGTTCTCACCCAGGAA
>JAGQUU010000100.1 GCA_020438345.1 Solirubrobacterales bacterium
GGTCGAAATTCAGGACCGCGGTTGTGCCGAAAGTGTGGCGGAGGTCATGGAAGCGACGGACTCGAACATCGGCGGCCTCTTGGGCTTTGCGGAAACGCTTGGAGAGCATGGTGCCGTCCATGAAGTTGCCGTCCGATCCGCAGAAGACGAAGTCGTCGCGGCCGCACCAGCGCCGGCGGCTGGCGACGATCTCAAGTTGCTGGCAGGCAGCTTCGGTTAGCGGCAGCGTCCGGAAGCGGCGGCTCTTGGTGGTGGAGATTTCACCGGCCGAGATTGCCGAGTCAACTACGAGCAGGCGGTTGCCAAGCTCGACGTTTCGCCACCTGAGCGCGAGCAGTTCACCACGCCGAAGGCCGGTGAACGCTGCGAAGAGAAAAATCGATGCGTCCTGATCGTCACGGCGCTGCCACTCCTTAAGCGTGTCGTGGCTGAAATTGCCTTCGGGTCGATCGTGGTGGAGGCCCTTGCGGGCAGCGGCAGCGATCTTCTCGACCTCGTCGAGACTGAAGGTGTCGGCCCGCTCCGGACCGTCGGTCCGTTGTTTCTCGGTGGCTGTCACCGGGTTTTCGGTTAGTCCGAAACTGCCCGGGCGCTTACCGAACTCATACATCGCGTGCAGGATCTCGCGGTACTTGTTGACCGTCCTCGGGGCCAGCCCCTCCACGACCAGGGCATCGAGGAACGCCACGACTTCGGCGGTCTTGATTGAGGTTGCCTCGCGCCCACCGAACTCGCTCATGATTCGGGCGGCGCGCTGATCTGAACCGCGTTTCGTTTTTCCCGGTGACGCAAGCGCGGTGCGGTGGTCGCGAAGGGTGGAGGGCTTTGCCCGCCCACCGCGAGCAAGGTAGGCCAGATAACCCTCAGCCAGCTCCTCGATCGGCACCTCGGCAGGCGCGGTGTCCTCGGGGTAATCTCCCGCGAGCTCGTGTTCTCGCTGGGCGATCAACTCGGCCATGCGGACATAGGCGCGAGCGGCGTCGAAGTAGCCGGGCTTGACTCGCCCGGGTTTTGGCTGCCAGCCGTCGTCGGTCCGGACCAGCCAGGCTCGGCCGATTGTAGGCGCGCATTGCTTGCCAGTGCTGTCGCGCCACTTCGCGCGGTACGTTGGTACCCCGGTCCGGGTTATTGTCGCGACCAGAGAGCCGCTCGGTAGTTCTTCGTGTTCCATGATCGTCCCCTTTTTGACTTGGGGCGATCAGCTGGCTGAGCGTTACGTTCGGGAGGGCATAAAAGGGGGGCGATGTACCACTGATGTACCAACCGGGACTGATTTTGACTCACTGAGCCTCACCCAAACTTGGCCAAAACAAGCCAAATTCGTCCAAATTGTGCGAAACACTTTCCTCAGTTCGTCGCTCATAACCCGAAGGTCGCAGGTTCGAATCCTGCCCCCGCTATAGGTTTGAAGCCCGCTTGCCGAGCGGATTTCGCGGCTAGCGAGAGACACTCAGGCTGACCGTCGTCTTCCCTGGATGGGTCAACTGGCTGTTGGACCCCTCATTGATCGCATCGAATGCCGCCGTCGCAGGCTAGTATCCGGCAGATCGACCAGTCCACTTTACCTCCGAACTCAGAATCCTCCGTGGTGGAGGGCGAGGTGACCACCACTGTTCGAGTGGTCAGGCTCCTGATCACCGGACTCGTATTGGCTGCCGTGGTCGCGGGCATCGTGCGTGGCCTCACCACCCCGGATTCGGGCGAGGGGGCCGTAGTCAGCGGCCTCTTCCTGACCCAGGTGGTGCTGGCCGCGATCCTGATTCTGCTCGGCGGCTTCGTCGAGGGCCTCGGCTTTGGGCTCTCGCTGGGAACCAATTGGCCGTATACCAGCAACATCTGGGTGCTCTTGATCAAGGGCGATCCGGAGGCGGCCCACCGGATCGTCGCTACATTGGTCGGCCTGATCGGTCTCGTGCTGGTGACCCTGGCCCCGAGCTCGGCAACGATCAACGGCCTGATCCTGATCGTGTTGACGGCTGCACTGGGACTCGGGACCCTCCATGTGCTTTCCGGCCGGCTTCCCTCTCTCGTGCATGGTGTTCACGGCCTTCTCGCATACGGCGTGTTCGTTTGTTACCTGATGACTATCTACCAGCCCGGAGTCAACTTCTGGTCCTACTTGAGTGACACGCCTCCGCTCTGTGTGGTGCTCGTCGCTGTGCTCCTGGGTGGCATGACCACTGGCCATCGCGGTTTCGGCGAGCCGATCGGAGCCTTCTCCTGGCCGCAGCGCGCCCCGCAGGTGGTGATGATCATCCACCTGTTCACCGCCTTGATGGTGGTGGCTGCCCTGGGGGGTGTGATGCCGGATTACCCGGTGGCCTTCTATTTGGCCGTCGCCCAGGTCGTCGTGGGCTTCCTGCTCTTTCACGCGGTGAATCTCAAGCCGAGGACCCCCGGCGTTCTCGTTGCCATTCACCAATCCGTGGTGCTTGCCATAACCGCGGCCATCGTGGTCGTATAGGGGCGTTTACCGCATCGTCGCCGCGACCGTGTGGATCCTGAGGCCGCCACGGACCATCTAACGGTGGGTTGATCGTAGTTGGGGTTGGTTGAGCACCGGGCTTGCCCGGTCCTCAGAGCTGGCGGGAGAGTTCGGGTCTCTCCCGATACCGGCACCCCAGCCAGCGGTTGGGTTTCGGACCGGCTTGGCGGACAGCCTCCCGCGGATTGTGAGACCGGCAAGAACGAAAGCCGATGTGTCCGGGTATTTGACCCGGTAGGCAACCCCGGTCGATGGTGAGGCCTTTCGTCATCACAAGTTCACAAGTCTTCGGCCAGCGCAACGGGGGTCTGGCCGGAGAGTGCCCTGAAAGTCAGGCCTGTTCCCGGAGTCGTCTTCGAAGGGTGCGGGCTCATGGTCAGGTCGAGGCGGGTCCCTCGTCAGTCAGATTGCTGCTGTCTCGATTTTGCTGCTGTTTCGATTTCCTTTACGGCCGTGTCTTCCGGATAGTCGGTTGCTATCGCCTCAGACATCTTGCCGGCGGCATTGCGGAAGGACGGTTCGGTCAGGATCCTCTTCAGGGCCCGGGTGATCGAATGTGTACCGGCGCCGGGGCGGAGCCTGAGGCCGGCGCCACAGGCGACGACCCGGGCGGCCGTGTCCGGCTGATCGCGACCGACCGGCATGCAGAGCAAAGGAACCCCATTGGCCAGGGACTTGATCACCGTGCCATGACCGGCGTGGGTGATGACCGCGCCGGCATGCGGCATCACCACCGAATGTGGGGCTGAATCGAGCACGGTCACGTTGGCTGGAATATCGAGACCTTGAGGCCGGAAGCTGGGGCCGGTCGTGACAAGACCCCGAACGGGCAGCCGGCCAAGCGCCCCGATGATCCGGCGGATCATGTTCGCCTGGCCCTGGGTGGTGGTGCTGAGTGAAACAAGAACGAGCGGTCCGGGGCCTTCGGGTTCGCTCCACCCGCTGGTCCAGTCCGGATCCTCAAGCCTTGGCCCGCAGTACCGGACGTTGGCCGGGACCCGGGTGCCTCCGCCGGGCTCGAAAGCGGCTGCAGTCAGCACCAGCACCCGGTCGGGCCGTTCCAGCATCTCGAAGAGAGTGGAAAGTGGCGGCTGCCCGTAATTGCCGAGGAAGCGGTTCACATCGGCCAGTCGGGAATCCCAGAGGCGCCGGCCGAGCCGGCTCGCGGCACCGTCCCTGAAACGGCTGATGAAGCCTTCGCGAACGGCCAGACCCAGGCCGAACGGGGGGACACCCGGCACCTTTCCGGGGTAGACATTCGGGACCAGGGAGATGTTCGGCAGGCCGGCACTCGTCGCGGCTACCTGGCAGCCCATCAGCAAGTTCTCTGAAATCACGGCGTCCGCACCCACCTGCCGTATCGCTTCCGTTGTGTCCCGTGCGAAAGCGTCCGCCGGGTCGACGATCAACCGGTCACGGATCCGGGCCGTGGCTCCGAACGGGGTTCTCGGCTCGAAGTCCCTGACAAACTCTGTGGCCGGATCGGAGCTGGCTCGCTGCGGGGCCGTAGTCCAGGGAACGTGGCGTGCCCCCGACCGGGAGACAGCTTCCCCGAGGCTTTCGTCGGCGAGTACGAAGACTTCGTGGTTGCGAGAGGCAAGGTCGCCAGCGAGGCCAAGAACTGGCGGCACGTTGCCGCCACCGTCCCAGAGTGTGAAAAGCAGACGGCTCACTTTCCGAAACCTTCGAGCAGGGAAAGGACCGAGCAGCGCATCGCGAGTTCCGTTTCGCGGTGGTTCAGGCCTTGCTCGCGCCTGAGGACTTTCCAGGTCAGGACATCAGTAGCGGCAACCAACATCGCGACAGAGCGCTTGCGGTCATTTCCCGCACGCGAAGGCAGCCAGTCGGAAAAGACTCTTTCCACCCAGCTTCGGTGAACCGTCCGGCCGCCGGTCAGCAGCGGGCCAATTTCCTCGACTCGTCCTTCGAGTGAGATGAACCGGACGATGGTGTCACCGAGGCTTTCGTACTCGCTGACCAGCATTTTCAAGGCTCCGCTGACATCACCCGGCTGGACTTCGTCGCGCTGCCGGTTCACTTGTTCGCTCATCCTCGCGGCGACCTCGGCGAGCAGGGATCCCTTCGAGCCGAAGTGATTGACCACAGTCTGCAGGGCGACCCCGGCCTGACCGGCAATCTCTTGCAGGCTCACATCGTCGTACCAGTACTCGAGAAACAAGTTCTCGCTCGCGTCCAGAATTCGCTTCCGGGTCTGCTCTCTGGAGATCGCCCGCTTCCCGAGCCGATATCCGGTCGAGGAATTCATTGGTATCAGACTACATCTAAATTGCAAGTTTGTCCACCGGTTGCTCTCAGGAGCGTCTTGACCGGCACCGTCAGGGCTCCCCCATCAGTGCGCCTGACCTTTCGATATCAGGCGCGGCATGGGATGTCGCTTTATCTATGCGACCCGGCCCGGCGATGTGGAACTGACCCCGCTTCCCGGAATTCTCCGGAATTGGGGTTTGTCACGGAGGATGCTGGTCTTTGGGTCCGGGGTGGTTCAGTTCGAGGGGGAGGTTTCCGGTGACTCTTTGATCACCAGCTTCAACTTTCCGGCCGGGGTGCGCTCGATCGCCGGCACCGTTTCGGCTGTGATCATGGGGTCCCGGACGCCGAGGGATTCCAGCCGTTCGGTGACCGTTCTCGTGACCTGGCGGGTGGTGTCGGCAGTTGCTCCGTCACCGAGCAGGATGCGCAGCAGAATCTCGTCCGGGCGCTGGACGATCTGGAACTCGCGGATACCCGGCATCGCGGCGATAAGCGAGAAATGGCTTGGGTGGACCGCCACTTGCCCACCCCCTGTTGAAGGCAGGCTAAGGACGTCGTCAAGCCGTCCCTCAACAGCCTTCAGCCGGGGAAGGGTGCGACCGCAGGGGCAGGTTCCTCGCTCGATCGAGACCACATCTGAAACTTCGAAGCGGATCAACGGCAGCGTTCGGTTGAAGAGATTGGTGAGCAGAAGCCGGGCGCCTGGCTGGCCGTCCGGGACCGGCCGGCCGTCGGCATCCACGTTCTCGGCGATGCACCAGTCTTCGAAAAGGTGGATGCCCTGGTGGTGTTCACAATCGACCCCCCAGAGGCCCTCGCTGGTGCCATAAAGGTTGAACGGACGCACGCCGAACGCACGCTCGATCCGGTCGGTTATCTCGGGGGTGCGTAGCTCGCTGCTGGTCGAGATCACCTCTGGTGCGATCCGCAGGCGGCCTGAGATCTGCTCGTCGGCGAGCAGGGCGGCAACCGAGGGATAGACATTGATCGCGTCGGGCTGGAACGAGTTGAGTGCCTCCACTATCTGAGGCAGGGGGTCGCTGACCGAGAGTTTGAGGACACGGTGAAGGCCGACATCAATCGAATCTGCGAGCTTGCGGGTCATGCTGGCCAGCGACGGTGCTCCGATAGCAGCGATGCGACGGCGGGGCAGTCGGGGCAGGACACCGCCGATCCCGGCGTAGCGGAAGAAGACGGCCAGCATGGACCTCCAGTCAGCGCGCGAATACACATACAGGCTCGGTGAGCCGGTCGAGCCGCTCGAGGCCATCACCCGGTATTCGCCGAGCACCAGCTCGGTATCAAGCAGGTGGGAGTGCAGATCGAGACCACGCAGCCGGGGGTCGCAGAAGGCGTCGTCCAGATTCTCCATCAGCGTCTTCTTTTCAAGAGTTGGCAGCGCCGATACTTCGACCGATCCGTCTTCGCCCACCAGTCCACTCAGACGAGAGCGATGGAATTCCGAGCGTGATCCCACATCGCCGACCAAAGACGCGAGGGCGCTGGCCTGGTGCTCGCGCATCCTCGCGGCGGGCCAGTATTCCCGCTCCCTGGTTTCCCTGGCGAGCTTCATCGCGCGGGCGATTCCGCTGACCTGGCCGATCCGGTTCATGCCGCTCCCGGATCGACTGCGGTGATGATTCGCGGCCCCATGAACTCGGCGATCGCGTCGAGGTCGAGGCCATCGGGCCGGGTCAGTCGTTCGATCTGAAGCCCGTTGCCAAGCGCGAAATAGGCGGTAGCAATCAGCTCAGGCGCAGTTGGGAGTTCGATTTCCTCTTCGACCGCGAACGCTTCGAGAGCAGCGACCGGCGGGCCGAGCACCCGGCGGCGAAGTGCCGCGAATCGCTCGCAATGCTCGGGATGGCGAAGAACATGGGCCCAGAACTCGAAGAAGACTGCCAGCCAGCCGTCGTCGGGACGGTTGCGGATGTCTGTTTCGATCGCAGTCAGTGCCTCGGAGGGTGAGGGGGCCGAAGCGATCGCCTCTTCAAGTTCGTGCACCCGCCGCTCGACCCGGCGTTCGTAGAGGGCGAAGAATAGATCCTCCTTGCCATCGAAGTTGGAGTAGACCGCGCCTTTCGTGAAGCCGGCCTCGTCGGCGATCGCGTCGAGTGAGGTGGCGTGGAAACCCTCCCGGGTGAATAGTCGTCCGGCCGCGTCGATGAGGGCCTCACGAGTCGTTGCCCGGCGTTCAGCTCGGGTTGGTGCCTTCCTGGATTTCGGCATGTCAGCCATACCCGACACCTGACGATACCGTGCGTATACGAATACCGCAAGTATGTGACGGACTGGTCAGGGGTTGGCGGGGCGGCCGAAACAGGACGTCAGCCCGGGCGCCCGGGCTGACGGCGCCGGGCCGGAATCGCTCGAATGCAATGATCAGGGGGGCCTTCAGTGCGACGTCCGACCTCCGCTTCCCGGTTGCGTTCCAAACACAAAGTTGACGTGCGTCAACTTTGTGCTATGTTTGCGTCATCGCAGCCAACCACTTCAGGAGGAGACTCATGAGCACCGCCGTTTTCAGCCGTATCCGACTCGACCTTGTCCTGGCCCTGCTGCTTGGGCTGGCCATCGCGGCGGTGCTGCCGGCAACCAGCAAGGCAGGCAACGAAATCGCTGACATTGCCAAGGTCGGCAAGGACCGAAAAGGGCCAATGGACGTACTCCTGGCGATGGGTGAGAACCCGATCACCCACGAGGCCTTCGAGACGTACACCCCTCCACCCAGGTACATCAAGAACACCGAACGAACCGCCCAGTTCAACTACCAGGAGACTCTGAGCAGCCCGGGTGAGAAGGAACCCGACGTGACCACGGTGGTCACACCCGAAGGGTACACGTGGATCATCGTCGCGCAGATCAAGAGTGCGATGTGGCCCTACGATGCAACCCAGTACCCGGAGATGGATCCGCCACCGACCAGCGCCTGGGACGCGGCCTTTCAGACCCCGACTCCCCCCAACGGCGTAGTGAGGTACTCGGCCAATCAGAAGAATCAGGACATGTACTTCTGGGCCCGCAATGACAATGGTGAGGGCGAGCGGATCCTGCGCTACTTCATCACCGACAACTGGGGCAACACCTACATGATGATGGCCTCGAACATGAGGACACCCGAGGAGACCACCCAGGCCTTCAGGAACGCCGCCCTGCCAGCGGGATGGAAGAAGTCGACCCGCTACCTACGCAAGACCAGGGTAGTAAGTCCCGCCTACGATCTCGGCAGCTCTGCGAACTTCAACATCTTCCGGGACAGCGCCGACAACTCATGGGTCCAGGTCGGCTGGGGCAAGGACGGTCGCAGCATCGCCCAGCAGATCGGTGACGGCATGCCGATCTGGGGAGGGAAAACCAGTGACCGGATTCTCGGCACCAAGGGTGACGACACGATCAACGGGGCTGAAGGCAATGACCTGATCAAACCATTCACCGGCAACGACAAGGTCTACGGTGACAAGGGCCGGAACACGGTCGTCCTGCCCGGCAAGGCGAAGCACTATCGGGTGGTCAGCCAGAACCGGAGCACCGTGAAACTGGCCGGGAATGGTGGTCA
>JAGQUU010000009.1 GCA_020438345.1 Solirubrobacterales bacterium
AAGATCCTGATCGCCAATCGTGGCGAAATCGCCATCCGTGTCGCCCGCGCCTGCAAGGAGATGGGGATCACCTCCGTTGCCGTGTACTCGGAGGCTGATCGGGACGCTCCCCATGTGAAGGCTTGTGACGAAGCTTTCCTGATCGGCCCTGCCCTGCCAGCCGAGAGCTACCTTTCGATCGAGAAGATCCTGCAGGCTTGCCGCGACTCGGGTGCCGAAGCGGTCCACCCCGGCTACGGGTTCCTTGCCGAAAACTCTGATTTCGCCCGCGCCCTCGATGACGCCGGAATCACATTCATCGGCCCGCCCGCTTCGGCGATCGATGCGATGGGTTCGAAAACCATGGCCCGCGAGGTCATGGAAAAGGCCGGTGTGCCGATCGTCCCCGGTGCCACCGCACCCGCCAAAGACCTTGAAGAAGCCCGGAAGCAGGCTGAGTCGGCCGGATACCCCGTCGCCTGCAAGGCGGTCGGTGGAGGTGGTGGAAAAGGCTTCCGTGTAGCAATGACTCCCGACGACCTGGCTGAAGCTTTCGAGGGCTCTGCCCGTGAAGGCGAGAAATTCTTCTCCGACGACCGGGTGTATGTCGAGCGTTACCTCGAGGATCCCCGCCATGTCGAAGTTCAGGTTCTCGCTGACAAGCACGGAAACGTGATTCACCTCGGCGAGCGTGACTGCTCGATTCAGCGCCGTCACCAGAAAGTAATCGAGGAAGCCCCGGGCCCGCATGTCGACGAAGAGATGAGGGATCGAATCGGCCGGATCGCCACCGAAGCCGCAAAGGCCGTCGGGTACTACTCGGCCGGCACGATCGAAGGCATGCAGGTCGGGGACGAGTACTTTTTCCTTGAGATGAACACCAGGGTCCAGGTCGAGCATTGCGTGACCGAGATGATCACCGGGGTGGACATCGTCCGCGAGCAGATCAAAATCGCCAGCGGCGAGGAACTCGCCCTGAAGCAGGACGATGTGGTGATTGACGGCTGGGCGATCGAATGCCGCATCAACGCCGAAAAGGCGGACAAGAACTTCGCGCCCGCACCCGGCCCGATCGACATCTACAGTGAACCGTCCGGTCCCGGCGTCCGCGTCGACTCCGGTGTCAAGGCGGGTTCAGAAGTCACCCCCATGTACGACCCGATGGTCGCCAAGCTGATCGTCTGGGATGAATCCCGGGAGGCCGCGACCCGGCGGATGCTGCGTGCCCTTGACGAATATGAGATCGCGCCGCTTTCCACCCTGATTCCATTCCACAAGACGATCCTCCGGACCGAACAGTGGGAACGGGGAGAAACCTGCCGCGACCTGATGGAGGACCGGAAGTGGCTGAAGACCACGGCCCCGGAGGAGAGCGCCATCCCCGAAGCCGCGGAGGGCGAAGGCGAAAAGGTTGCCCGGAACTACCTGGTCGAAGTTTCCGGCAAGCGCTTTGACGTGAAGGTGATCGGCGAAGCGAGCGGATTCGCTGCGGCCGGCCCTGCGGCCGGCGGCGCCCCCAAGGCGAAGCGCGAGAGGAAGGCCGGCAAGGGTGGCGGTGGAGGCGGACCGGTGCTCGATTCCCCGCTCCAGGGTTCGATCTTCAAGCTCGAGGTGACCGAGGGTGCCGAGGTGAAAGAAGGCGACCTGATCTGTGTGATCGAGGCAATGAAGATGGAGAACGAGATCACGGCCCACAAGGATGGCAAGATCACCAAGGTCAGCATTTCCGTTGGCGACGCTGTCGCATCCGGGGATCCCCTCGTCACAATTGAGTAAGATCCCGCGGTCGCTTCGGTCCGGGCGTTGATCCGGTCGGCGCGATCCCGCTCACGAGAGGATCACCGATGGAAATATTTGCCTATCTGGACCCGGGCAGCGCCAGCGCACTGCTTGCCGCTGTACTCGCCGGAGTCGCCGGCATCGGCGCCGCTATCCGCACATTCGGTCGCAATTTTCTGGACACCCTGATGTTCTGGAGAAAGGACGAACCGGCTGTCGAAGCATCCCCGACAGCGACCCCCGGCACCGCCGAAGACAAACCGCCCGAGCAGTAGAGCTGTGTCAGCCGCAGAACCGGGCTCGTTCAGGGACCGGGACAGCCGCGTCGTTGTTGCCGACGACGCGATTTACCGGGCCCTGAGCCCGGAAGGCGCGGAGGACTGGGCGGCCCTGGCCGCCAGCCCCCTGGTTGATCAGTTGATGGCCAACGGTCAGCTGATCGGAACAAGAGAGGCTGACGGGTCGGTGCTAGGGGAGCTCGGCGGATCAGTGACCGGAGAGCCCGGTGGGTCGGTGACCGGAGCGTCCGGCAGTCTGCTTCCGACCGGGGTCGCAAAGGTACTCGAGCATGACCGGATCCCGTTCGTGTCCTATCCCTACGAATGGACTTTCAGCATGCTCCGGGACGCCGCATGCCTCCAGCTCGATCTGGGTATCGCCGCCGTTGACCACGGACTCGCCCTGAAGGACGCAACGCCCTACAACGTCCAGTTCACCGGTTCCAGCCCGGTCTTCATTGACATCGGGTCTTTCGAGAACATCAGGGAAGGCGAGCCGTGGGTCGGGTACCGGCAGTTCTGCATGCTCTATCTCTATCCGCTGCTTTTCCAGGCCCACAAGGACCTGCCGTTCCACCCCTGGCTGCGAGGATCGATCGATGGCATCGCCCCGATCGATGCGATCAAGGTCTTCTCGCTTTCTGACCGGCTGCGCCGCGGCGTTTTTCTCCACACTTCCCTTCACGCCCGGCTCGACCGCCGGGCCAACAAATCAGGCCCTGGCAGTGAGGAGGGCAACCGCACGAAGCGGGAAGTCAAACCAAGCCAGATCCAGGCGCAGCTGCAGTCAATGAAGAGACTGGTCGAGAAGCTCCGCTGGAAGGCTGGTGAAACTTCCTGGAGCGGCTACCGCCAATCCAACACGTATTCAGATGACGATGACCGGCGCAAGCAGGCTTTCGTGGCCGAAGTTGCGGCTTCTCAAAACCCGGGAATCACCTGGGACATGGGCTGCAACGACGGTGCCTATTCACGCATCGCGGCGGAGAACTCCGACCTGGTGGTCGCGTTCGACTTCGATCACGCCACGGTCGAGGCCCTCTATCGTTCGCTCAAACAGGAGGGGAACACGAGGATCCTGCCACTGGTTTCAAACCTGGCCGATCCCTCACCCGCCCTGGGTTGGCGTGGACTTGAGCGCAAGACCCTCTCGGATCGCGGCGCACCGGATCTGATGCTGGCACTCGCCCTGATCCACCATGTCTCGATCAGTGCCAACATCCCGGTCGCGGATTTCCTGCAGTGGGCCAGAGACCTGGAGACCACTCTGCTGATCGAGTTCCCGAAACGAACCGACCCGATGGTGCGCGCATTGCTGGCGAACAAGCATGAAGGGGCCAACCCGGACTACGACGAGGGGAACTTCGAGCGGGAACTCGAGGCCCGCTTCACGGTCGAGCGTCGCGAAGAACTCCCCTCCGGTGACCGCGTCCTCTTCCTCGCCCGGCCCCGGTAGGAATTTGAGCACTCCGGGCGAAAGTTCGGCGATGAAGCCCGGGAAGGGAATATCCGCATTGCTTGACCGGCCGGCACCAACCCGGCGTCAGCTGCTGCTCGGTGGGGGTCATCTCGTTGCACTCTGGGCGCTGGCCTTCGTCCAGCCCCTGCTTGACCTGCTGGGCAAGAACCCCGATTTCTTTGTCGCACGCGACAACACTTCCAGCGACATTCTGATCCTCGCGATCGGCTTCACTCTGATTCCACCGCTGCTGTTGTTCCTCATCGAGTGGCTGGCAGTCAAGCTCGGCCCGAGGGCCTACCATGCGGTGCATCTTCTGCTGCTCGCGGGGATCTCGACCTTCCTTTTCATCCAGCTGATCTCCGATCTGATCACCCCGCGATCGGTGATCATTCTGCTCCTCGCGGCGCTCCTCGGTGGGCTGCTGGCCTGGTCGGTTTACCGGTTC